>CAIZEE010000504.1 GCA_903931835.1 uncultured Elstera sp. | reverse complement strand
TGACGCCATCCGGCCCCCAGAGGAAATCGTTACTCGTCGTGGGAAGCTTGTCGGGGTAGATTTCACAGACCGCGAACCGCTCGGTGGCGCAGTGTCGTTCAAGATACCAGCGTCCCGGACCGTCGCCGACAGAACGGGCGAGAGTCAGCGGATAGCGTTTTGGGGCGATGCTGACCTCGCCGAAGCCGATGACGCCGGCCACCACCACCGCTGCGATGCCGATCAACGCCGGCGCGGCCAGCCACAGAAGCGCCTTGCGGTCACTCAGCCCGCGCATCGTTCCTCCCCACCACACCCCAAGCGGCGCCAACAGGATCGCTATCGCTATGTGACTGGCGTGAGATGCGACCGACAGCGCCCCGATAAGGCTGAGCATGACAGCAACCGTGGTCGTCAGTTGCCGGATCCTGAAACTCAACGTGGCGATCGCCAATATGGCGACCCCTGCGAAAACGTCGGGCATCGCAAAGCTGCTGACCCAGGGGGCGGGGGTCGCCAGCGCGAGTACCGCCGCCGTCGCCCAATAGCGGCGGTCCGATACCGGCGCCGCGCCTAGAAACACCGTGACCGTGAAGGCTGTCAGCAACGCTTGCAGCGCCGCCAGCGGTGTCATCGCATCGTCGGCGCCGCGCAAGCCGAATGCGAGCACGCTGTAGGGGATCGAGCGGGCCGCCCTGGTGTCATGCTCATCACGTGAGGTCGGGCTCCCGGTTTGCGACGATGTGGAGGGCTGGAAGTGGCGAACGAGAAACGCCGTCGCCGTCTGCCCGCCATGGAAGTATCCCAGCGTGTCGGCGAAATAGGCGGGGCGTCCGAAGAGCAACAACGGCCAGCACAGCAGAAGCGTCAGCACCAGGGTCCGGCCCGACAGCTTTCGATTCAGGGCTACCCTGTGCACCCGCGCCTCGCGACCCAATCGACAACCAAAGCTTGACGAGGCCACCCTGCCTTGGAATGTGGCCTAAGTCATCCTCGCGATTGGGGCGGGTGGCGGTAGGGGAAGTGTCGTGGCTCGCGATCTGTGGATTGCTCCGTGCGGCTACTGATGCTGTGCAACGTGGTGCCGTATCCGCCGCATGGCGGCGTCCACACCCGCGTATTCAACCTTCTACAACGTATAGCGCGCGATCACGAGGTAACGCTTGGTTGCCATTCGTGGGGCGATAGCGACCGCGACGGGGCCGCGTGGCTGACCCGGAACGGTATCCGGACGATTACCGCACCGGTCAGGATGGCGGACTGGCGGCACGCGGCCCCAGCGCTCCGTAGCTTGCTGGCAGGGCGCCCCCCTGAAATCGCTCAATACGAGACGCGCGAATTGCATGAGTTGGTGGCGCGCGAGCGTTTCGACGTGTTGCAGGTCGAGGAAACACTGCTCGCCGGCTATGCGGCGTCGCTGCCGAGCGGAACAGTCACCAAGACCGTGCTGACCTTCCACAACATCCATTTCGTGCAGGAGGAGCGGATCGCCGCACTTGAGCCGCGACGAAGCTCGCGGCTATGGCGCCGCGCCAATGCGCGGTTGATGCGTCGGCACGAACCGGCGATGGCGGCGGCGTTCGATCGGCGCATCGCCGTGTCGGAACCCGACCGTGCGCTGCTGCTCGGCACGGCGCCAGAACTCGCGATCGATGTGTTGCCGAATGGCGTCGACACCGCCGCGCTGCAACCTCTTGGGCCGCCGCCCACGCGTCGCAGCATCGTGTTCGTTGGCACACTGAATTATCGTCCGTGCATCGACGCTGTGCTGTGGCTCGTGGGCGCTATTCTTCCGATCCTGCGGCGGCGTCGCCCCGATCTGGAGGTGTGGATTGTCGGCAAGCAACCGCCTCCCGAAGTTTGCGAGCTGGCCGGACCGGGTGTCTTCGTGACCGGCTATGTTCCCGACGTGACGCCGTACTATGCCCGCGCGGCGGTCGCCGTGGCGCCGTTGCGCGCCGGCGGCGGCTCGCGACTGAAGATACTTGAAGCCATGGCGCTCGGGCGGCCTGTTGTTTCCACGACGATTGGCGCGGAAGGGCTGGATGTCACGACTGAAATAGACATAATGTTGGCCGACGACGCTGTCGCTTTTGCTGCGGCGATCGCGCGGCTGCTGACTGAGGGGGAGGCGTGTCGAGCACTTGTCAACAATGCGCGCCGGTTGGTGACCAGCCGCTACGACTGGACGGCGATCGCCTCCCGCCAGCTCGAAATCTACGATGAGCTTCTGGCCGCCCCCTGATCTGGACCCTTCAAGCCCCGAGGCGGCAGGGCGGCTGGCGGTGCTCGCCTATCACCGCGTTGGTGACCGCGCAGCGGCGGCCTTCGATCCCTGGGTGTTCACCAGTGATCAGCAGCAACTTGAGGATCAAATTCAGTATTTTCAAAAGCGACATCGCATTGTCGGACTTGAAGAGGCATTGGCGATCGCCTCAGGTCGAGAGCGGCTGCGGGGCACGGCAATCCTGCTGACCTTTGATGACGGCTATCTCGACAACTACAGCGTCGCCTTACCAGTGCTGACATCGCGGAAAGCCGAAGCGGTTTTCTTTCTGGTCTCGGGTTTCATGATTGGCGAAGCATCCCCTTGGTGGGATCGTGTGGCTTGGCTGGTTCGGACCGCGCGTCAGCGCTGTTTCAGCCTGCCGACGTGCGAGGGACCCAGGACGGTCGACCTGCGCGATCGGCCGCCGGAGGAGGCGATCAGCACGGTGCTCGACCTCTACAAACAATGCCCCCCCGATGTGGCGGCGCAGTTCGTCGAGGGCCTGGAATCCGTCGACCGGGACGCCGGCCAGCCGCCGCCGGACCGGCAGCTTCTTGGCCCCGACGAAGCGAAGTTGCTTTGTGCGGCGGGCATGTCCGTGGGTGCGCACACCCACAGTCACCCGATTCTGGCGCGGCTTGCAGCGGAGAGGCAGTCGGAGGAAATGGGCCAATGCCGCACGATTCTCGAGGGGGTGATCGGGACACCTGTCGACGTGCTGGCTTATCCGGTTGGCGGCCCGGGCGATTTCGACCAGGTGACGCAGCAACTGGCGCGTGACTGCGGCTATAGGGCGGCGTTCTCGTGCCACGGCGGGGTCAATCTCCCCGGCCGGTCGGGCCTCTATGACCTAAAACGCATAGCAGTATATTGGGGAGCCAATCCCGAGTATCTGCTGGATTGATGTCAGCATGATACCTGTAACCTATGTCATTAACCTGGCCGCCAGCACGGCTAGGTGGCGCGATATGCAGCCGTTGCTGTCTGCAATGCAGTTGCCCAATTGTATTCGATTCGAGGCGATAGAGGGCGCGGCGCTCACGGCGATGGATCTTGCGGCCTTGGAGGCCGAGGGGCAGCTCATTTCCAGCAGCGGCGACTTCGACGCAAAATGCCGGTTGGGGGAAATCGGGTGTGCGCTGAGCCACCGTGGCGTCCTGGCGGATATTGTCCGGCGGCGACTGCCGTCCGCCCTTATCCTGGAGGACGATATTGAGCTCGACGGCGAAGCGGCGGCATGGCCGGATCGGTTTGCGCGCGGTTTTGCTGACCTGCCCGATGGTTGGGAGTTGTGGTATCTGTACCGCTGCTTCGACATTGAGCATCGTGTGCGGCGTTTGTCGCCTCGCACCATTGTGCCGTGGACCCCGCAGGGGGGGGCGGCCTATGCGGTGACGTTGGCGGGAGCCCAGAAGTTGCTGGCGGCTTTAACGCCCGTCACGAGCGCGGTCGATCGCATCTACGCACCGCTGGTGCAGAGCCGTGTAGTTTCAGCCTATGCCGCGAGTCCGATGTTGATCCAACCCGGCGCGCACCCATCGGTGATCAATCGCGACAATCCCTCGAAACAATGGGTCGAGAACGGGGTCAATCGACCCCCGGAATATTGGCCTGAGGCCTATCTCGAGCATCTCGGCGAGGCGATTCCACCGCCATTGGCTCCTGAAAGTTCGCGCTCGACACTCTGGCAAAGCCTTGTGAACCGCGCCAGGCGCCTCGTGCGCCGGTCCTCCTGATGCCGACCCATGTCTATTTCGTCGTCTGGTGGTTTGACCGTTTCGGCGGGATGGAAAGGCACGTCACCCAGCTGGCCCTGGCGCTCGCGGCTCGCGACGTGCGCGTCACCGTGTTCAGTGAAACCCCTCTTCCGGATTCGAATGACTACGTCCGCACGCTCCGCGCGGCGACGATCAGGATCATCGCTCCTCCATACGTCCGCGCGCGCGGGCCACGCGGGGGGCGGCAGGGCGCGGACGGGCTCGAAG
>CAIZEE010000503.1 GCA_903931835.1 uncultured Elstera sp. | reverse complement strand
CTGCCGCCGGTCGCGATCAACGGTGACCTCTATTGGGATGGCGGCATCGTCTCCAATACGCCGTTGCAGTATCTGCTGGATCAGGAGGATCAGCTGAATTCCCTCGTTTTCCAGGTCGATTTGTTCAGCGCGCGCGGCGCCGTGCCTCGCGACATGCGCGGCGTCCAGGCTCGCCAGAAGGACATCACCTATTCAAGCCGCACCCGATACAACACCGACACGTTCAAGCGGCTCTACGCATTGCGTCGCAGGCTGGGCGATGCACTCGCGCGCATCCCCGCCGAATTGCGCACGCCTGAAGAGAACGAACAGCTGACGGCGCTCAAGGAGCTAGGGTCGGTGAACATCGTTCACCTGATCTATCAGCAGAGAGACTATGAGGGCAGCGCCAAGGATTATGAGTTCTCCGGCATGTCGATGCGCGAGCACTGGCAGTCCGGCTACGACGACACCAAACGAACTTTGCACCACCCCGAATGGTTGATGAAGGCGAAGTCACCGGCGGGGCTGATCGTTCACGACGTCCACGAAGACTAGATTCAGGAGAGAGTATCATGTTGAAAGGCAAGACTGCCATCGTTACCGGATCGACCAGCGGCATTGGGCTTGGCATTGCTGAAGCATTCGCCGCCGAGGGTTGCAACATCGTGCTCAACGGCTTTGGCGACGCCGCCACGATCGAGAAGGTCGAGCATGACGTGCGCGAAAAGCACAAGATCAAGACCTTCTATTCGCCAGCCGATATGTCGAAGCCGGCCGAGATCGCCAAAATGATCGCGGACGCAAAGGCGCATTTCGGATCGGTTGATATCCTGGTCAACAATGCCGGCATCCAGTTCACCGCCAAGGTCGAGGATTTTCCCGACGACAAATGGGACGCGGTCATCGCGATCAACATGTCGGCGTCGTTCCACGCGATCAAGGCAGCCTTGCCGATCATGAAGGCGCAAAAATGGGGCCGCATCATCAATATCGCGTCGGCCCATGGTCTGGTCGCGAGCGAGGAGAAAGTCGCCTATGTCACGGCCAAGCATGGCCTGGTCGGCATGACCAAGGTGGTGGCGCTGGAAACCGCCAATGACGGCATCACCTGCAACGCGATCTGTCCGGGCTGGGTGCACACGCCACTGGTCCAAAAACAGATCGAGGCTAATGCCAAGCGCGACGGTATCTCGGTCGAAGAGGCGTCCAAGGCGCTGTTGCGCGCGAAGCAACCGATGCTGACTTTCTCCACGCCGGAGAAATTGGGCGGCCTCGCGGTGTTCCTGGCCGGCGACGACGCGTCGACCATCACCGGCACGACACTGTCGATGGATGGCGGCTGGACCGCTCAGTAATTACAGCTGAGCGTGACGCACCCGGATATCGCCCGAGAGATCGCCGTTGTCGTCCTGGCCGGTGGCCAGGCGACGCGGCTGGGCGGCGGCGATAAGGGACGACGGCTGATCGGCGGCACAAGCATTCTCGACCGGGTTGTCGCCAGAATGCGCCCGCAAACCGAGCTGCTATTGCTCAGTGCCAATGGCCTGCCGGACCGGTTCAGCGATCTCGGGCTGACGGTCATCGGCGACGGCGATGGTGAGCTGCAGGGCCCCCTTGGCGGGTTGTTGAGCGCGATGCGCTGGATTCGCCGGAATGCGCCGACAACAACCGGCCTGGTCAGCGTGCCGGCCGATTGTCCGTTCCTGCCGGCCGATCTCGTTGACCGCCTGCTGGCGTCCGGCGGCCGCGAACCGGGCAAAGTCCCGATGGCGGCGAGCGGCGGTCGGCTACATCCGGTGGTGGCTTTATGGTCGCTCAGCCTGGCCGACGCCTTGGCCGAGCTGTTGGCGGCGCCAGGCAGCCGCAGCGTTCTTAACTTCGCCGAACAACAGGGCGTGGTGACTACGGAATTCAGCGTCGATCCGGTCGACCCGTTCTTCAACGTGAACACGCCCGACGATCTGGCGACGGCACAAACCCTGGCGCTGCTATAGGGTGGCAGCGTTACCGCTATCCGGTTCCAGCTCCACGATATCGGTGTTGATCAACCGCTTGCCTGCATGTTCGAAATTGACCGTAACGCGCGCGCCGACGACTGACTGAATTTGACCTAAGCCCCAATCCGGCTCACCTCTAAGCCGTACGAACATGCCGGGGACCAACCCATCCTGCATCGCAACCCCGCTTCCTGCGCCACCGCTTTACGTGATTTGGTAGCATAGGCCAGCGGCGCATCACAAAGGGACTGGAGATGACAATCGACCCGAATCTGGAGATGGCCCAGCTATGGATCGGCCATCTGTGTCATGAACTGGTCAATCCGGTCGGCGCGCTGAATAACGGCATCGAGCTCATCGAGGATGGCGAAGCAGGTGATCTGCAACAAGAAGCGCTCGACCTGATCGCCCTCAGTGGGCGGGTACTGGCGGCACGATTGCGCTTCTTCCGCTTGGCCTATGGCCGTTCGGGCAATGCGCAGGATTTCAGCTTGGGCGATGCCCGCAAGGCCGTGGTCGATTATTTCGCGACCGAAACGTCAATGACACTCGATTGGGGGGAGAGCGCCGTTCCGGCCTGTGTCGCGGGCGCGGCACAGTTACTGATGAATCTGGCGGTTCTGGGGACGTCAGCATTGCCGCGCGGGGGCATTGTCAGCGTGACTCTGTCACCCGCCCCCACGCATCTCGCCGCAACCATCGAGGCTTCGGGCGCGCCGGCGCGGCTGGATGTACAAGTCCTTAGGGCGGCCAATGGCACCAGCCAGGAGCCTGACTATCACAATGCCCATGCGCTGATGTGCGCCAGGCTCGCCGCGAATTTGGGTGGGCGGCTGGACATTGCCGAAACCGATGGTCTGGTCCGCATTGCCGCCGCCCTACCCCTTGATCAGCTGCCGTAGCCGACGATCCCCTTGATCTCCAGGAAATCGTGGATGCCCCAATCGGCGTATTCCCGGCCATTGCCGGACTGCTTATAGCCGCCGAACGGCGCATGCGTGTCCCAGTCCGGGTAATTGATGTTCACCGTACCAGCGCGAAGCTGATAGGCGACCCGTCTTGCATGGGCGATATCGGATGACTGGACATAGGCGGCCAGGCCATAAACCGTGTCATTGGCCTTGGCGATCGCCTCTTCTTCCGTCTCGTAGGACAGGATCGACAACACCGGGCCGAAGATTTCTTCGCGCGAAATCGTCATCTCATGCTTCACATGGCCAAAGATGGTCGGGCGGACATAATAGCCGCGATTAAGCCCATCGGGGCGGCCGAGGCCACCCGTCACCAGCGTCGCGCCCTCCTCGATGCCAGCCTGGATCAGACGTTGGATCTTGTCGTATTGCACCTGGCTGACGACAGGGCCCAATACCGTATCCTCGGCGCGCGGTTCGCCGACCTTATGGGTCTCTGCCGCCGCTTTGGCGATTGCCAGCGCCTCTTCCTGGCGGGCGGCGGGCACGAACATGCGGGTCGGCGCATCGCAGGACTGGCCGCTATTGCCAAAACACGCGCCGACGCCGGTTGCAACGGCCGCCGCCAGATCGGCATCCGGCAGAATGATGTTGGCCGATTTGCCACCCAGTTCCTGGGCCACGCGCTTGACCGTATCGGCGGCCGATTTGGCGACGATGATGCCGGCGCGGGTCGAGCCGGTGAACGACACCATATCAACGTCAGGATGCGAGGCGATGACCTGGCCGACCGACGGGCCGTCGCCGTTGACCAGATTGAACACGCCCTTGGGTAAGCCGATCGCGTCAACCAGCTCGGCGAAGATGATACCGCTGATCGGTGCTACCTCGCTCGGCTTCAGCACCATGGTGCAACCAGCCGCGATCGCCGGCGCGACCTTGCAGACGATCTGGTTGAGCGGCCAGTTCCAGGGCGTGATCAGACCGACGACGCCGATCGGTTCTTTGACGATGCGGGAGTTGCCGCGCTGGTGCTCGAACTCGAACGCCTCCAGCGCTTTGATTGTCGCTTCCATATGCGCTTGCCCTGCCCAGGCCTGAGCGCCCCGGGCGAAGGATAAGGGTGCGCCCATCTCGTTCGTCACCGCCTGGGCGATGTCCTCATAACGCTCGTTATAGACCTCTAGCAGGCGGCGCAGGAACGCCAGACGCTGCTCCTTGGTAGTCTTGGCAAAACCTGGGAAGGCGGCCTTGGCCGCAGCGACAGCCCGGTTGACATCGGCCGAACTGCCGGCCGATATCTTGGTGTAGGCTTCCTCATTCGCCGGGTTGATGACGTCGAGCGTGGCGGGGACGATAGGGTCGACCCAGGCGCCATCGATATAGAATTTCAGGTGGTTGGACATGTCGGCTCCTAGAGTGGCCAGTTAAGGCTGTCGCGGGCGGATATTCGCGTCCGGATAGATCGGACGACAAGCGATATCATGCTCTGATGGAACAACACAATTTGAGTAGCTTGCGTGATCGTCGCGAGGTAGTTTTCTAGAGGGATTGACCGGTCCGGCGCGCGACTGTTTTCGAGTGGGCCGCTGAGTGCCGACTGCGCCACGGAATTTGCAGCGTATATAGGACAGATCCGCTATGCATCATTAACGATTGGCGGATAACGTAGGCGTCTTTATTTAACAGCGACGCGGCGGAAATCGCGGCCAATAGGGCCCGGTTCGACGGTCAGAAAACGAGCGACGGATTTAATCATGGATGATTTGCTGGGAGAGTTTCTAACCGAAACATCCGAGGGCTTGGCGGTGCTTGATATCGAGCTCGTCAAACTCGAACAGAACCCCAATGATCCGGCGCTGCTTAGTAATATTTTCCGCCTTGTCCATACGATCAAGGGCACATGCGGCTTTCTTGGCTTGTCGCGCCTCGAACATGTCGCCCACGCGGCCGAGAACGTGCTGGGCCGGATCCGCGATGGCGAGCTGACCGTTACGCCGTCCACCGTTTCACTCATCCTGCAATCGATCGATGCGATCAAATCGATCCTGGCGACGCTCGAAGCAACCGAGGCCGAGCCGCCTGGCGACGATGAAGCGCTGATCACCCGGCTGAACGATCTTGCGCAGGGCAAGACCGCTGAGGCCGTTGCACCAGCGGCACCGGCGCCTGTAGCCGCTCCCGAACCAACCCCCGCCCCGCCCCCGCAAGAAGTCGTGGCCGCCGCCCCGCCGCCCGCCAGTGAAGTGGCGCGGGTTGAAACACCCAAGGCGGTAGAGGTGCACGAAGCGACCCCGCAGGAAGCGGAACTGCGCGCAGCGCCCGGCGAGATCAAGGAATCCGCCCACGCCGCCACGACCATCCGCGTCAGCGTCGATCTGCTGGAAAACCTGATGACGACCGTCTCGGAACTGGTGCTGACGCGCAATCAGTTGCTGCAGATCGTCCGCCGCCACAAGGATAGCGAATTCGCCGTTCCCCTGCAGCGCCTAAGTCACGTGACGTCGGAGCTACAGGAAGGCGTCATGAAGACGCGCATGCAGCCCATCGGCAATGCCTGGGCAAAACTGCCGCGCTTGATCCGCGACCTGTCTTTGGAACTGCACAAGAAGATCGAGCTGACCATGATTGGCGCCGAGACCGAGCTTGATCGTCAGGTCCTCGAACTGATCAAGGATCCGCTGACCCATATGGTCCGCAACTCGGCCGATCATGGCATTGAGGCGCCGGAGGGACGCATCCGCGCCGGCAAGTCCGAAACCGGCCGAATTACGCTGAACGCCTTCCATGAGGGCGGGCATATCCTGATCGAAATCTCCGATGATGGTAAGGGCCTAGACCTGAACCGGATCAAGGAAAAGGCGATCGCCAACGGTCTTGCGACCGAGGCCGAAATCGAGCAGATGACGGATAGCCAGATTCAGCAATTCATCTTCCGCGCCGGCTTCTCCACCGCCGCCGCCGTGACCGCCGTCTCCGGACGCGGCGTCGGCATGGACGTGGTGCGCACGAATATCGAGAAGATCGGCGGAACGGTCGAGCTGAACTCGACCTTCGGCCGCGGCTCGATCTTCACCATCAAGATCCCGCTGACGCTGGCGATCGTCTCGGCCTTGATCGTCGAAAGCTGCGGCGAACGCTTTGCCATTCCGCAGATCAGCGTGATCGAGCTGGTCCGGGCCTCGGCGCAATCTGAGCATAAGATCGAACGGCTGAAGGGTACGCCGGTCCTGCGTTTGCGCGACCGACTGTTGCCGCTGGTCAGCCTGGAGCAATTGCTTCGTCTCGATCGTCCGGAAGGCGACGAGACCGAGGAAAGCTTCATCATCGTGGCGCAGGTCGGCGCCTACAGTTTCGGCATCATGGTCGACCGTGTGTTCGATACCGAGGAAATCGTGGTGAAGCCGGTCGCACCCATCTTGCGGCACCTGTCGCTGTTCTCGGGCAACACCATCCTCGGCGATGGAAGCGTCATCATGATTCTCGACCCTAACGGGATCGCAGGCTCGACCGGCGAGATGGCCGGGGTCGATCGCCGTGCGGTCCAGAAGACCGAAACCCATGTCAAGGACGAGGATCGTACCACGCTGCTGCTCTTCCGCGCCGGCGAAGGCGGGCCCAAGGCTGTGCCGTTGTCGCTGGTCGCCCGGTTGGAGGATGTCGACCTTGCGACCGTCGAATATTCCAACAACCGGCCCATGGTGCAGTATCGCGACAAGCTGATGCCGCTGGTTCCAATCGATCCGGCCCTAAAGCTTGATGCGACAGGCAGCCGTCCGGTCCTGGTCTTCTCAGATGGCGATCGGTCAATGGGCCTGATCGTCGACGAGATCGTCGATATCATCGAGGATAAGATGGTCATCGAACTGGTTTCCGACCGTCCGGGACTGATCGGCAGCGCTATTGTGGGCGGTCATGCGACCGATCTGATCGATGCCGGATTCTTCCTGACCCAAGCCTATGGCGATTGGTTCGGCTCGGCGACCGGTGGTAACAATGTCGCGAAGGACGCCGGCCGGCGCATTCTGCTGGTCGATGACAGCCCGTTCTTCCGCAACCTTCTGACGCCGCTTCTCTCCGTTGGCGGTTATGTCGTGACGACGGCGACCACGGCCGAGGAAGCGCTGACCCTATGCGAGAGCGGGTTGCATTTTGACGCGATCGTAAGCGACATTGAAATGCCCGGGATGAACGGGTTCGATTTCGCGGCCGCGATCAAACGTGATAATCGGTGGAAGGAGACGCCGATGATCGCCCTGTCGGCGCATACCTCGCCGCAGGATCTGGAGCGCGGGCGCGCAGTCGGCTTTAGCGATTATGTTCCCAAATTCGATCGTGACGCGCTGTTGCATTCGCTGAACGAACTCTTGATCGCACGGGGTGTGGCATGAGCGAACTAGTTCCAGCCGGAAAGCGCGTTGGCCCTTCGCGCCAGCAGCTTCAGGTTTCCGACCAGAATCAATATGTGTCGATCACCATCGGTGGCCAGCTTTTCGGCATTCCGGTCTTGATCGTGCACGATGTGCTGGGTCCGCAACGTATCACTCGCATCCCGCTTGCTCCGCCGGAGGTGGCGGGATCGCTGAACCTTCGTGGTCGCATCGTGACGGCAATCGACGTCCGCCTGCGCTTAGGATTGCCCAAACGCGATGTCGGCGACGACACGGCGATGAGTGTGGTGGTCGAGCATGGCGGCGAGTTTTACAGCCTGATGGTCGACGCTGTTGGCGAAGTGCTGATGTTGTCGACCGCTGAGTTTGAACGCAATCCGGCGACGCTCGACCCGCGCTGGCGTGATGTGTCACTTGGTATCTATCGCTTGGATGCCGAACTTTTGGTTATTTTGGATGTACTGCGTCTGCTTGACTTCAGCCGCAACGAGGCCGCGTAGCGTCGCGTCGCCAGCGTTATGTAGTCCTGCTGCTTGGCCGGTCGACCAAGCGACGTTGAGTGGAGACGTTGGGTTATGAAATCATGCCTTATCGTCGACGATAGCCGCGTCGTGCGTATGGTAGCGCGCAAGATCCTGCAGGATCTGAGCTTTGACGTGAGTGAGGCGGGCGACGGCAAACAGGCGCTCGATTCCTGTCTGGTTTCGATGCCGGATGCCATCCTGCTGGATTGGAACATGCCAGTCATGAACGGCATCGAGTTCCTACGCGCGTTACGCAAGACCCCCGGTGGGACGACACCCAAAGTGATCTTCTGCACCACCGAAAACGAGCTGTCGCATATCTATGAGGCGATGGGGGCGGGGGCAGATGAATACATCATGAAGCCGTTCGATTCCGAGATCGTCGAGAGCAAGTTCACCCAGGTCGGCTTGATCTGATGGCAATCGAACAAGCCGGTACTGCGGCACCCGGCGTTATCCGGGTCATGTTGGTCGATGATAGCGCGGTCATTCGGGGTCTGTTCACCCGCTCAATCGAGTCCGATCGCGAGATCGAGGTGGTGGCATCGGTCGGTGACGGCCAAATGGCGGTCAACGCGCTGAAACGCCATAAGATTGATGTCGCCGTGCTCGACATCGAAATGCCGGTGATGGACGGGCTGACGGCCCTGCCCTTGCTGCTCCAGATCGATCCCGATCTGCAGATCATCATGGCGTCGACGTTGACCCGCAAGAATGCGGAAGTCTCGTTAAAGGCGTTGCGCGATGGCGCCAAGGATTATGTCACCAAGCCGAGCACGACGAGCGAGCTGACATCAGCTGAGAACTTCAAGCAGGAATTGATCGCGAAGATCAAGGCGCTGGCCGGTAGCCGGCGATCGCCCAGGACGGTACAACGGGCGGAATCGGTAGCGAGTCCGGTCGCCAGTTTCAGTGCCCCCAGTTATAGCGCGCGGCCTCTCGCCCCCGCACCCAGCCCCATCGTGGCCACCGACACCAAGCGCCCGCTGGCGCTGAAGCCGATTTCCCGCGAGATGCCGGAAATCATCGCGATTGGTTCTTCGACCGGCGGCCCGCAGGCTCTGTTCACCGTGCTCGGCGGGCTGCGCCCCGAGATTCGTCAGCCGATCCTGATTACCCAGCATATGCCGGCCACTTTCACGACCATTCTGGCCGAGCATCTGGCGCGCGTGACCAACCGACCGTGTCAGGAGGGCCATACCGGCGATATCGTTCAACCAGGCCATATCTATGTCGCCCCTGGCGATTATCACATGGTGGTCGAGCCGGGCCCCGCCGGCAAAACCATCAAATTGCTGAGCACCCCGCCTGAGAATTACTGCCGCCCCTCGGTCGATCCGATGCTGCGCAGCCTCTCGCGGATCTACGGCGCCCGCATGATGGTCATCATGCTGACCGGCATGGGCAAGGACGGCATGTTGGGATCGAGCTCGGTCGTCGAGGGCGGGGGCTATGTGATTGCGCAGGATGAGGCGTCCAGCGTCGTCTGGGGCATGCCGGGGGCTGTCGCCAATGCTGGATTATGCGCTGCCGTTCTGCCGCTGACCGAAATCGCCGGCTTCGTAAACCGCCAGTTGCTCAGGTCCGCATCATGAAGGTCGATGACTTCGACCTGTTGGCGAAGACCGTCTACGAGACGTCCGGGCTGGTCGTGTCCGCCGACAAGGCGTATCTGCTGGAAAGCCGCTTGGGCCCGGTAGCGCGCCGCTATGGCGTCAAGACCATCGAAGAGCTGGTGACGATGGTACGCCAGCGCCGTGACTCGACAGTGATCAAGGCGATCACCGAAGCGATGACGACCAACGAGACCTTGTTCTTCCGCGACACCAAGCCGTTCGAACAATTCCGCCGTTTGGTCTTGCCCGAACTGCTCGCAGCGCGCGCGTCCAAGCGGCAATTGCGCATCTGGTCAGCCGCCTCGTCAAGCGGCCAGGAGCCTTATTCGCTCGCGATGATCCTGCGCGAGGAAGCGGCATTGCTGGCCGGTTGGCGAATTGAGATCATCGGGACCGATATCAGCCTGGAAATCATCGAACGCGCGCGCAAGGGCATCTACTCCCAATTCGAGGTGCAACGCGGCCTGCCGATCCA
Source organism: uncultured Elstera sp. (assembly GCA_903931835.1). Taxonomy (GTDB): domain Bacteria; phylum Pseudomonadota; class Alphaproteobacteria; order Elsterales; family Elsteraceae; genus CAIZEE01. Next base: position 38,171 of record CAIZEE010000503.1, on the reverse strand, counting down.
AATGCTGATGAAGTACTTCAAGCCTGTCGAGGATCGCTGGCAGCTGACGCAGGAAATCCGCGACATGGTGCAGTATCGCGAGTTCAACCTGCTGCATGACACGCGCTCGCTCGGCACATTCGATGTCGTGTTCTGCCGCAACGTACTGATCTATTTCGATCAGGCTACCAAGGGCCAGGTACTGGCGCGCATCGCACAAGTGATGGCGCCGGATGGGCTGCTTTATCTGGGTGGGGCGGAGACCGTGCTTGGTATCTCCGACCGGTTCGAACCGCTGCCGACAGAACGCGGCCTTTACCGCCCGACCTCAAAGGCGAAGCAATCCCTGCCGCTTGGCTAGATTGTTCGGGTTCGCGCTCGTATGGCGATCGAGGCGATCATTGCCAGCAAAACGAGTTGCAGAATCAACCGCCACCCCAGCATCCATTGCGGGATCGACGAAAATAGCGCGGGTGTCTGCCACATATAGATATTCGCCGGTGTCACCGCGATGGTCAGCGCAAAGAGCCCCCAGGCGGCGAGCCCGCGCAGGCGGGGGAACAACAGCCCGCCGGCTCCAAGCAGCTCAAAGCCGCCGCTGACATAAACAATCGCAAGAGGCCAAGGGAGATAGGGCGGGACCACCGTCTCGAAACTGGACGGAAAGATAAAATGGCAAAATCCGCCGATCGAAAACCACAGGAAAACGATCGCGAGGCCAAGTTTCTGAAAGATGATGGCGCGGTCTCCCGCCCAGCTCTTAGGGCGTTATGATCATCTCGGTATGAGTGATCGTCGGCATCGTGCCAGGGTCGCCCGGCGGATCGCGCAGGACGTAGCCGCGCCCCCAAACCGTTTCGATGTAATTGTCGCCATGCGTCGCCTGCGTCAGCTTCTTGCGCAGCTTGCAGACGAACACGTCGATGATCTTCAGCTCAGGCTCATCCATGCCGCCATAGAGATGGTTCAAGAACATCTCCTTGGTCAGCGTCGTACCCTTGCGCAGGGAGAGAAGTTCCAGAATCCCATATTCTTTACCGGTCAGATGCAGGGGCTGACCGTCGACATCGACTGTTCGCGTGTCGAGATTGACCATCAACCGGCCGGTGCGGATGACCGATTCCGAGTGTCCCTTGGCGCGGCGGACGATCGCCTGGATACGGGCGATCAATTCGCGCTTGTCGAAGGGCTTGGTCAGATAATCGTCGGCGCCGACACCAAGACCTTTGATCTTGTGATCGAGTTCTGTAAGTCCAGACAGGATCAGAATAGGGGTGCGCACCCGCGCTGCCCGAAAACGACGCAACACCTCGTAGCCATCAATATCTGGCAACACAAGATCGAGGATGATAATGTCGTAATCGTAGAGCTTGCCAATCTCCAGCCCGTCTTCGCCAAGATCCGTCACGTCGACCACATACCCAGCCGAGGAAAGCATCAATGTAATGCTCTTCGCGGTGGGAGCATCGTCCTCAACTAGCAAGACGCGCATCGTTGGTTACCTTCACAGTGCGGCCAAACGCCCGACCCTTCTACTATCCTCCAAACCCTCCGCGTATGGCAAGCGCGATTGGTTAAGACAGGGTTACGCAGCTTTACCGAGGCTTAAGCTTTTTAGGGCATATTATGACAGATTGTGTGTCATGCGCCGGTCGCCCCTATCGGCGGCGGCGAAACGCTGCTTCAATGCCGTAACAATTCAGAAGGGGTCGCGGACTCGATGTTGGTCGACCATTTGATCGGCGAAATTGAGCGCCAGCCGGAGCAGATGCTGCACGGCCGCGTGACGGGCGTGCTCGGGATGATGGCGGAGATCGGCGGCGTCGAACGCGCCTTGTCGATCGGCGACCGCATCGTCATTGTCGGGCGCGGCAATCATCGCGTCCCTGCCGAAATCGTCGGTTTCCGTGGCAATCGCGCGCTCGCCATGCCGTTCGGTACGCTGGATGGCGTCGGACTCGGCTGTAATGCCGAGATCAGCCTGACCGACCCGGTCGCCTTCCCTGACAGTTCCTGGCTTGGCCGCGTGATTGACGGCATGGGTATGCCCTTGGACGATGGAGCGCCCCTCTTGCAGGGTGCCCAGGCCTATAAATTGCGCAATCCACCGCCGCCTGCCCATGCCCGGCAGCGGGTTGCCGGCAAAGTCGATCTCGGCGTCCGCGCGCTCAACCAGTTCCTGACCTGTTGCAAGGGTCAGCGCATGGGTATTTTCGCGGGCTCCGGTATCGGCAAGTCGATCCTGCTATCGATGATCGCACGCTATACCTCAGCGGATGTCATCGTGATCGGGCTGATCGGCGAGCGCGGCCGTGAGGTGCAGGAATTCATTCACGACGATCTTGGTCCAGAGGGGTTGAAACGCAGCGTTCTGGTCGTCTCAACGTCCGACCAATCGCCGTTGCTGCGTCGGCAGGCGGCGCTGATGACGCTGACCGTGGCCGAGTATTTCCGCGACCAGGGCAAGAACGTTCTGTGCCTGATGGACAGCGTGACCCGCTTCGCGATGGCGCAGCGCGAGATCGGCCTGTCCGCCGGCGAGCCGCCCGCATCAAAAGGTTATACCCCGACCGTCTTCGCCGAATTGCCGAAGCTGCTGGAACGCGCCGGTCCCGGTATCGCCAAGGGCTCGATCACCGGCCTGTTCACTGTGCTGGTTGAAGGCGACGATCACAACGAACCGGTCGCCGATGCGGTGCGCGGTATTCTGGATGGTCATATCGTGCTGGACCGAGCGATCGCCGAACGCGGGCGCTATCCGGCGATCAACGTATTGCGCTCGGTCTCTCGTACCATGCCGGGCTGCAACACGCCGGAAGAGAACATCGTTGTCAGCCGCGCCCGCCAATTGCTGTCGACCTATGAAGATATGGCGGAGCTGATCCGCCTCGGCGCCTATCGCCAGGGTACCGATCCGAAGATCGACGAGGCGATCCATTACTATCCGCTGATCGAGAATTTCCTGCGCCAGGAAAAGAGCGATCAAGCCAATCTGGAACAGGGCTACACGACGCTGGCCGAGATCGTCGGTACTGAGGGGGCGGCATGAAGTCCCTGCCAACACTCATCCGCGTCCGCAAATGGGAGCTTGAGGAGAAGCGCCGCAAGCTGAACGACCTGCGCGCGCTGGCCGCCAAACTGTCGGATGCGATCGCTCGGCTGAACGACGAAGTGCAACAGGAACAGGGGCTCACCTCGTCCCACGCTGATCTTACCTTCGCCTATGGACCCTATGCGGCTGCGGTGGTGGAACGCCGCCGCACGCTTGAGCATTCGGTGGAGGGGGTTCAACGCCAGATCGAGACGGCGATGGAGGAGCTGACCGAAGCGTTTACCGAGCTAAAGAAATTCGAGGTCGCTAACGCCAATCGCAGCCGCCGCGCCCGGGCTGACGCCAATCGGCGCGAACAGATCCAGTTGGACGATGTCGCGATCGAGTCATTCCGCCGCGATCACTAGGGTCTGAACGGTTCAGATTGAACCGCGAATCGGCTTTACCGTGATGGAATAACGTGCGATCGCGCTGTCGCCGACGTTAGACCAATATTCCGGCTGATGGACGCGGCGGAGGCCGCGGCGTCGGTGGCACCACCGGTGGCGCCACCTGAAAGGCGATCACGCCGCCCAGGCCACGCGCCGAGCTGACATTGACATAGACCTGTTCGATGCCTGCCTTGACCGCTGGGTTCAGCGGTTGCGGCGTGCGGATGATCAGATCGAGCCGGTCCGGACGGGCGAACCCGTCGATCTGGAACAGGCCAAGCTTGCTCAACTGGACATCGACCAAAAACCGCGTGGCATCGGATGACTGCTTGTTCTTAGCGTCGCCTTCCTCATCAGGATCGGTCTGCATCACATAAAGGCGGATCGGATCGACGACGGCGCCATTGGCGAAGGGAATCGTCATCGCCTGCCAGTTTCCTGGCCCCGCACTGGCATTGACCTCCTGGGTATTAGCCATATCGTCGCCGACCGATGACAATGCCTGCCGGCCACGCTGGGTGCGATCGAGCGAGGCGCGCGCGGCATCGCCGAGCCAGACCCTGATATCGCCCTGCTGCAAAGCGCCGGCATAGAACGCCATCTGGGCGGCAAGGGCCGGCCCGACCTGCGGCATCAGCGCATTAACCGCCGCCGCAGCGGCGGTACCCTGCGATGCCGTCAGCAATGCCGCCGCAGGCGCCACATCGCCCGACGCTGGGATGGCGGCGGCCGATGCTGCGGATACCTGTTCCGGCACAACGGCGAGCGTGATCTTGGTTCCAGGCGGCGGTGCCGAGGTGGCAAGGGTGATCAGTAGCGGCCCGGACGACAGGATGGGTTGTCCCGACGCATCGCTGCCGACGACCGTTGCGACAAAACTGGAAGCCGCCTTCGCCGCCGAGGCAGTGGCAGTGGCAGTGGCAGCACCTGCTGCATTGGGATCGGCCGCTGCGACTGCAGAATACTGGGACGCGCCGGGTGGGGTGATATTGACGATCTGCACGGCGAGCCGCTGACCAACTGTGGTATTCGCCAACGCGGCCGGAACCGATTGACTCCCCGGCGCCAGGGATGGCGTGGCCACCGTCGCGGTGGTCGTTGGCGCCCCCGACGTGGCGGGACTGGTCGGAGCTTGCGTCGGCGCCGCTGTCTGAGCGTTGACCGTCGGTCCTGTCGGCACTTGCGCAGTGGCCGGGGCGCCTGCGCCCGGGTTGGGCGCCGCAGCCTGACCAGCGGTTGCGGGAGTCGGCTGCCCAGCCGTGCCAGTGGTCTCCTCCTCTGGGGGTTGCTGACCGCTGCTCGGTGACTGGTAGGGCGTTGCTTGACCTGGGAGAATCGCCTGACCGGTGATGGCGCCGGTTGCCGGCGTGCTGGCCAGAGCCTGTGCCAGCAAGGCGGTCGGAACGGTAGGCAATGTTGCCGTCGGCGGCACTACCGCCGTATTGATCGCCGTGGCACCGACCACGCCAGCCAAGGGCGAAGCGCCGGCTAGTATCGGCGACGACGCGACGCTGCCTGGTGAAGTGGCTGCCGCAGCGCCGACGGCGTTCTGCAGGGCCAAAGTCGGGCCATCGACCGGAGCCAATGTCCGTTCGACCTGGGCAACCACGATCGCGCCTGGAATCGGCAGCGACGCGATCCCCTGCGGCGCTATGTCGGTTAGGACAGCCGTGTTGTATGCCGGCGGTGGAGCTGGCGCTGTGACTTGGATGATCTGAAGCTGAGGCTGCGACTGCCCGGCACCAGACTGCGTAACCTGAAGCAGGATCTGGGTGGTGTTGACCAGCGTGGTCGGGGCCTGAAAGCTCAACGTACCAGCGCTGCTGACAACCGTGACCAAGCCATCGGCGTTGGTCGATTGCACGACTGCCTGGATCGTCGATCCGGGCGGAACCGCCGACAGCCAGCTAGGCGGACTTGCTACCGTGATCGGTTGGTTGATCGCCTCCGTCGGGATGAATTGCGGCGCCGGAGGAGCGACAACGATCGCGATCATTTTTCCGCTCGGTCCGCGTTGCGGATATGCGTCGCGATCGCCTGGACGTCGAGAGCAGCATCAGAGCTCGGGAATTTGCTGAGCAGCGGCGATTGCGACCGGATACTTTCAATCACCTTGCGGTCCCGGCGCACCACACCGGCCAGCGTCGGCGAATATTTTAGGAAATTCTCGCACGCCTTGTTAAGCGTCATGAAGGTCCGTTCGCCGTCGGGGGTCGATTTCGCCTGATTGACGACGACGCTGAGCTCCGCCTTCGGATCGTCGGCCAGCGTCACCTTGATGAAGGCATAGGCATCGGTCATCGAGGTCGGCTCCGCCGTCACAACAACCAGGCGGCGCTTGGCGTGGCTGGCCAATTGCCGGACCATGCGATCGACACCCGCCCCCAGATCCATGATGACATGATCGTAGGAACGTGCGAGTTCGACCAGATCGCCACCCAGCACGGCAAGCCTGCTCGGCGCCAGAGCGGCGAGGCTGCCACCACCCGAACGACCGGCAATGACATCGAAGCCGCCCGGCACATAGGGCGTCTTCGCCTGGTTCAGTGTCAACCGCCCGGCAATCACGCCGCCGAGATCACGGTTGGGCATCAGTCCCAATTGGACGTCGACATTGGCAAGCCCGAGATCGCCGTCGAACAGCAGCGCCTTGCGTGCATTCATCGCCAGCGCGTGACACAGCGTGATCGCAAAGAACGTCTTGCCGACCCCGCCCTTGCCCGACGCAACGGCAATGAGGTTGGGCGCGACCGGTACGGTCGGCGCCATGCCTTGCGGAGCGAGATGAATAGTCGGTGAATGGCTCATGAGTGGGCGGTCTCGTACAACGCAAAGACGCTGGTCGCCGGTTTGAATTCTGGAATCAGCAACCGAGCCAGCGAAACCGGATTAACCGGACTCAACCCATCCGCGATATGCGGAGTGATGCTGAGACCGCTGAATTTCAAAGACGCGACATCGGCGGCTGCCAGTACGCTGCCGAGCCGTCGAGCGGCATCAAGGCGGGTAACCAGCATCCGCGTGGCCCCGGCGGCGCCAAAGGCGCGGGCGATCTCAGACGCCTCATCGCAATCGTAACCAGCCGGAAGCACTAAAATTGTGTCCCCGCCGACGGTTTCAACCAGTCGAGTCACTTCATCCATTTCGGTTGCATCAAACGGATTGGCGCCGGCTGTGTCGATTAGCGTCAACGCATCGCCCCGCGACATAGCGGCTGCGGTCAGCGCGTCTCGCAGAGATTCGGTGTCGAGCGCCGTCTGCAGGTCGATATCCAGAATCCGGGTAAACGCCTGCAACTGGCCGATCCCGCCCGCGCGCATTGTGTCCGTGGTGATGACATTGACCGGGCGATTAGCCAAAACGGCGCGCGCCGCCAATTTGGCGACCGTTACCGTCTTGCCCGATCCGGGCGGGCCGATCAGCACAATTGGCTGCGTTGGTGCGAGATCAAGCATGGGGTCGAAACCGAACACGGTGTCAAGGGCTGCCGCCATGGTCATGACCGGAGCGTCGACCGACAGGATGGAGGCTGCGCGCAGCAGCTTTTCCGCTAGCGGGGCGGCCGCATGGAGCAGCCGCTCCGCCAAGGCCGCAGGTGTTCCGTGCCGGTCGAGCGCGTTGGCAATTTCCTCAATCGCATCGAGCGGTTGATCGACCAGAGGGGGCGGTGGTTCGGGCTCGTTACCCTCAACCGCAGCCGTGACACGGATGCCATGACCGCCCTCGCCGCGCTGGCTGGACACGATGATCGCATTCTCGCCAAGCTCGCTGCGGACCAAACGAATGGCCTCCGGCATCGAATCGGCTTGAAAGACCTTCATCCGCATCGCGGGTCAGAACCTCTCGTAGACGGTTTAGGAATAAGCGTTAGATTTGTCCGATCGTTTTGATTTTCGCCTTGGGGTGGACCTCTGCCTGGCTGATAACGACAGTCAGAGGCCTGAACCGCTCAACGATAGACCGGACGAACGGACGAATACCGGGACTGGTCAGCAAGACCGGCACTTCACCCATGACGGCGAAACGCTCAAAGGTCTGGCGGACCGACGTGATGAAGCGTTGAAGCTGCGAGGGCGCCATCGACAATTGCCGCTCGTCGCCGCTGCCGACCAGCGATTCGGCAAAAGCCTGCTCCCATTCCGGTGACAATGTCACGATGGGGATGAACCCGCCATCCGTCGTATTCGCATCTGAAATCTGGCGCGCCAGGCGCGAGCGGACGTGTTCGGTGATCTGGCTGATGCTGCGGGTAAACGCGCAAGCCTCTGAGATGCCCTCCAGAATCGACGGCATGTCGCGGATCGAGATACGCTCGTTCAGCAGGTTTTGCAGCACGCGCTGCAGGCCACTGACGGTGATCTGCGTCGGCACGACATCGGCCACCAGCTTCTGGTTCTCCTTGTTGACCTCGTTCAGCAATTTCTGTGTTTCGCTGAACGAAAGCAGGTCCGACATATTCTCCTTCACCACCTCAGTCAGATGAGTGGTGACGACGGTCGGCGGATCAACAACGGTATAGCCGCGGAATAAGGCTTCTTCGCGATGGCTTTCGGCGACCCACATCGCGGGCAGCCCAAAAGTCGGTTCCTTCGTCATCTCGCCGGGCAGCGAAATCGCTTCGCCCCTGGGGTCCATCACCAGCAGCATCGATGGCCGCAGATCGCCCCGGCCCGCCTCGATTTCCTTGACGCGGATCACATAGCTATTGGCGGGAAGCTGTAGATTGTCCTGGATGCGCACGGCCGGCATGACGAAGCCAAGTTCGGAGGCAACCTGGCGGCGCAGCGCCTTGATCTGGTCGGTCAGCCGCTGGCCCTTCGGCGAATTGATCAGCGCCAGCAACCCGTAGCCGAGTTCAAGGCGCAGTTGATCGATCTGCAATGCGGTCGAAATCGGTTCCTCAGCGACCGGCGGCACGCCGCCATCGCCGGTAGCGCCATCGGGACCGGCCGCGAGCGCCAGCGCTGCCTGATCGCTCTGCCAGGCGAGATAGGCGGCACCGCCCATGACGATGGCAAGGAACATGAAGGGCAGCATCGGCACGCCCGGCAGAAGCGACAATAGGGCCATCAAGCCAGACGCCATGGCGAGCGCAGACGACCCGCCAAGCTGCTTGAACAGCGCCTTGTCGGCCGTGCCGATCGCGCCCGATTTGGTCACGATCAGACCGGCGGCGGTCGAGATGATAAACGCCGGGATCTGGGTTACCAGCCCGTCGCCAACCGTCAGCACGGTATAGGTATTGGTCGCCTCGCCGAACGACATGTCGTGATACAGCGTGCCGATCAGGATACCGCCGATGATATTGATCAGCGTAATGACCAGGCCGGCTACGGCGTCGCCGCGCACGAATTTTGCGGCACCGTCCATCGAGCCGAAGAAGGTGCTCTCCTCCTCCAGCTCGCGCCGGCGGGTGCGGGCTTGCTCTTCATTGATCATGCCAGCCGACAGATCGGCGTCGATCGCCATCTGCTTACCCGGCATGGCGTCCAGGCTAAAGCGCGCGGAGACTTCCGCGATACGTCCCGAACCCTTGGTGATGACGACGAAGTTCACCAACACCAGGATGCCGAAAACAATCAGGCCGATCAGGAAGTTGCCACGCATCAGCAAGGCGCCGAACGCCTGAATGACGTGTCCGGCGGCGTCCGTTCCTTGATAGCCGTTCGACAAGATCAACCGCGTCGACGCCAGATTGAGCGACAATCTGAGCAGCGTGGTGATCAACAAGACGGTTGGGAAGGAGTTGAATTCGAGCGGCCGTGTGATGAACAGCGTGGTCATCAGCACGATCACGGAAATACCAAGCGATAGCGCCAGACTGATATCGAGCAGCCAGGTCGGCATCGGCAGCACGAGCACGACGAGAATCGCGACGACGCCAAACGCCAGCGCGATTTCGCCGCGCTTCAGCGCGATCCGCGCCGCATCCAGCACCAAACGCACCGCTCCCACGGCACGTGTCTGGGTTGTCATAGGAACGATTGCCATCTACTGCACCCTAAAAGGCCGGCCGCTCGCCCTCACCGGGCGGCAGGATGGCAATACCTTCGTCGCTGTACTGCTTCAGCTTGTTCCGCAAGGTGCGGATCGAGATGCCAAGAATATTCGCCGCATGCGTGCGGTTGCCGAGGCAATGGCTCAGCGTATTGATGATGAGATGCCGCTCCATCTCGGCCACGGTCTGGCCGACCTGCGCACCGGATGTGACCACACCCAGCGTCCGCGCGGCCTCCCCATCGGCCGGCTGCGCTACCGCTGTGGCGATATCATGGGCGCTCGGCGTCATTTGCGACAGCATAATCGCTCCAGCCCCGATTTCGTCGCCCGTCGCAATCAGCACCGCGCGGTGAATCGTGTTCTCCAACTCGCGCACATTGCCGCGCCAGCTATAGGCCAGCAGCTTGGCCTTCGCCTCGGCTGACAGCGGCCGCTCGGCGACACCGTTCACTTCGGCATATTTTTGCGCGAAATGGTCGGCCAGTATCCGAATATCCTGGGGCCGCTGACGCAAGGGCGGGATAGCCAGATTGACCACATTCAGGCGATAAAACAAATCCTCGCGGAAATTGCCCTTGCGCACCTCGGCCTCGAGGTCACGGTTCGACGTCGCGATCAGGCGCAGATCGATCTTGACCGGCTGATTGCCGCCGACCCGGTCGATCTCGCGTTCCTGCACGGCGCGCAGCAGCTTCGCCTGAAGCCTTGGGTCCATCTCGCTGATTTCATCGAGCAGCAGGGTGCCGCCGCTCGCTTCCTCGAACTTGCCGATACGCCGCGCAACGGCGCCGGTAAACGCGCCCTTCTCATGACCGAAGAGTTCCGATTCCAGAAGGTTTTCCGGGATCGCCGCGCAATTGACCGAGACGAAACGCGCGTGGCTGCGCCGGCTCTTGCGATGAACGAAATGTGCCAGCACTTCCTTACCGGTACCGCTCTCGCCGGTGATCAGCACGCTCGCGTCGCTGGGCGCCACCTGCTCCGCCAGTTTCAACACAGTCGCCATGGCCGGATCGGCATGGATCACGGCCGACGCCTCCTGGGCCACCGCCTCCAGCACCGCCGCGATCAGATCCGCGTTGGGCGGCAAAGGGATATATTCTTTCGCCCCCGCCTTGATCGCCTTGACCGCCGCACCCGCGTCGGAATGGATGCCACAGGCAACCACCGGCACGTTGATGCGCTCGGCCTTCAGCCCCTGGATCAGCCGTGCAATGTCCAGTTTGACATCGATCATCAAAAGATCAGCGCCCTCGCCCGACCGCAGCGCCCGCAAGGCTGCGTCGATATCGAGGACATGCGCCACCTTCGCGCCGCGCGACATGGCAATTTTGCCGGCAGCGGTGATGTGGCCCTCAAGCGACCCGACGATCAGAAGATGCATGGCGTCAATCCAGCTTTAGGATTTAGGCCTGCCGATCTGACTTGATGATTTCCGTCATCGTAACGCCCAGACGCTCATCGACGATAACCACCTCGCCGCGTGCGACCAGCCGGTTGTTGACGTAGATGTCGATCGCCTCGCCGACCTTACGATCGAGCTCGACAACGGCGCCACGGCCAAGCTTCAGCAACTGGCTGACCTGCATGGTGGCACGGCCCAGTACGGCCGAAACCTGAACCGGAATGTCATAGACGGCGCCCAGTTCACGGGCGCCACCACGTCCGCCTTCGTCACGGCTTTCCTCAAGGGCTTCCTCGAGATCCGCCAGATCCATCATCTTTTTCTCGGCCATAATCCTAACTCCTGTGGTGTTAAGCGTTCAGTGTCTGCGGGTCGAAACTCATGCGGCGCTACCGATATCATCGGCGGCCGGCCGCTCGGCCACCGGAGCAATCTGTTCCAAATGCCCAATGGCGCGCTGGACGATCGCCTCCAACTCGCCCCATACTTTGTGGGCTAGCCGTTCGGCACCGCCATCACCCCAGTCGATCCGGACATCGGCCGGACCCAGTGCCGCATCACCCAAAACGATGATCCGTCCCTGATAGCCGGTCGCCTGCGCCAGCGTCTCAAATTCCCGTGACAAACCCGATGCCAGATCGGATGCCACGCGAATGATGATGCGCGGCTGATCAACCGCCAGCGCCAGGCTCGACTTCACGATCGCCTCGATCTCGCCCACGCCGTAACGACGGTTTAGCTCTGGCAGCGCCTTGGCGACCAGCGCGACGGCTAGCCTCGCCGCCTCCTCACTCAAGCTCTGGACCGCCTGTTCGCGATCATTCATCAGCCCCGGCAAGACGCCGCCAATAGCCTGTGCCGCCACGGCGAACTGCGCGTTGATCGAAGCCTGAGTCGCGGCAATGCCGGCGGCTTCCCCTTCCGCCCGCGAAGCCTCGCGCGCTGCAGCCAGTTCAGCCTCGCTAAAGGTTGGCGGTGGCGGCGGTGGCGGTGGTTCCGGTTCGGGATCCGGCTCCTCCGGCACGAAAACCGCTTCCTCCGCCTCAGCCTCAAGCTCGGGCAATTCGATCGGCGCTACGACCGGATCGAACGACGTGTCGAACATGTATTTGCGCACCCGGTGGCGCGCGGCTTCTTCGGTTTCTTGCGCGTCGTGCTCGCCCGAATCCGGCGTCTCGGCGGCAGCGAAGGCTATTTCTTCCTCGTCCTCGGGCCACGCGGCATCCGGCTCCGCCGCAGTGGCCTGCACCGCGAAATCATCTGCGCCCTCGTCGAGCACCAGATCCGCGCCAAGATCGAGATCGGCGGGCGGCAGATCGCCGCCGAAGGAGAAGGCGTCGTCGCCATCATCCAGCACCGCCAAGGCAGGCTCAGTCACTTCCGGAAACTCGGGCAGCTCGGCACGCGCCGGCTCGACATCCAGTGGGTCGGCCAGAACGGGGGCAGCAGGCTCCTCAGCCAAAATCTCGGATCCCGCCTCAGGTTCGGCCTGATCGCTCATGCTGAATCCAGCAAAGGCGTCTTCAGGCTCGCCCGGCAGCGCCGCCGCATCGGCCAGTTCCAGGGCCGGCGACTCCAGGCTGGGTGATTCCAGGTTGGGCGATTCGAGGCCGGACGATAGCGGTTCGTCGGCGAAGGGATCCAATCCCTCAGCACCGGTTCCCTCGGCGCTGGTCAGGGCAAGATCGTCGAGCGAGCCGAAATCATCCAGTGAACCGACCGACGGCTCATCACCGAGCGGCGGCAGGTCGTCGCCAGTCCCAAAACCCAACGCATCGTCCGGGGTGCCCGTGAAATCCGGGAAATCATCGCTCGGCAACGCAAAATCATCCGCGTCGAACGGGTCGGGCGCCTTGCCGGCCTTTCCGGGTGGCTTCGTCTTCAGGGCATCCGGATCGTCGTTCGGATCGCTCATGGGGGGCTATCCTTCACTCAAGCACCCCTTAATAGATCAGCTCATCGCCGCCCTTTTCGGCGATCACAATTTCACCACGGGCCGCCAGATCCTTGGCGAGCTGGACCATATACATCTGCGCTTCGTCGACATCGCGCAGGCGTACCGGTCCCATCGAGGCCATGTCTTCACGCAGCAACTTCGACGCACGTTCCGACATATTGCCAAGGAACATATCGCGCAGCGGTTCCGACGCGCCCTTGAGCGCGACAGTAAGCTTGTCTTTCTCCGTCGCACGCAAAAGGGTCTGGATGCCGCTCGAATCGAGCCGGGCCAGATCCTCGAAGGTGAACATCAACGCCTTGATGCGCTCGGCCGAATCCTTGTTGCGCTCTTCCAATGCGGTGATGAAGCGCGTTTCGGTGGTGCGATCGAGATTGTTGAAGATATCCGCCATCATCTCATGCGCATCGCGGCGATTGGTGCGCGCGAGATTGCTCATGAACTCGGTGCGCAACGTCTTCTCGACGTCGTTCAACACTTCCTTCTGCACCGCCTCCATACGCAGCATGCGCATGATGACTTCCATCGCGAAGGTTTCCGGCAGCAGCGCCAGCACCCGGGCGGCATGTTCCGCCTTGATTTTGGACAGAACGACTGCGACCGTCTGCGGATACTCGTTCTTCAGGTAATTCGCCAGAACCTGCTCGTTCACGTTGCCGAGCTTGTCCCACATGGTGCGACCGGCGGGACCACGGATTTCTTCCATGATCGCGTCAACGCGGTCCTTATCGAGCACCTTGGACAGCAGCCTTTCGGTGCTGTCGAAGCTACCCACCAGAGACCCTGTCTGGCTGAACTGTTCAGCGAATTCGACAAACAGACGCTCGACCAGGTTCGCGCTGACCGTGCCCAGATTGGCCATGGTCTGCGAGATCTCCTTGATCTCCTCGTCATCCATCAACTCGAACAGCGTTGCCGCGTGCTCGTCGCCCAGCGCCAACATCAAAACTGCCGCTTTTTCCGGACCGGTTAAAGACCGGTAATCCTCACGAACGCGCATGTCGCTGCTCGCCCCTCGCTTCTAATGTCAAGTTTCCTGGTATAACCAGCTGCGGATAATAGCGACCACGTCTTCTGGATGCTTTTCGACAATCTCACCGATGCGGCGCAGGCTGGACGCCTTGACGCGGCCATCGATGCGATTGAGATCGATCATATCGTCGACCATGTCTTCAGGCGACATACCCCCCGCAAGCTCCATTGAGCCGCCAGGACCGGTAAGCTGCGCGGCGCCACCGACGCCAGGGCCGCCAAGCAGGGCCGCGGCTGCGCCCGACGCGGTTGCCGCCGCAGGCATCGCCTCGAACAGCCGCGCCATCAACGGGCGGACGACCAGGAACAGCACGAGGATGACAATGACGCCGAGGATCAGCCACTTGGCGACCGCGATCAGCTCCGCACGCTCCAGCCCCCACAGCTTCAGAGTCGGCGGCTTATCGGCATCTTCGTTGTAGAAGGGCAGGTTGACGACCTGGACCTGATCGCCGCGCGACGCGTCATAGCCGACTGCCGAGCGGACCAGGGCCGTAATCGCATCCAGTTCCTTCTGCGGACGCGCCGCATAGGTGTGCGTTCCATCCGCATTGGTGGTGTAGGTGCCGTCGACCAGAACCGCCACCGAAATGCGGCTGAGAGTACCGGGCTCGCGCACCTGATTGCGCACCGTCCGGGTGATCTCGTAATTGATGGTTTCTTCGTTGCGCGCCGATTTGCTGGAATTGACTGTGCCCGTCTGCGTCTGAGCCTGACCAGCGGGCAGGTTATTCGCGATCGTTACCGCAGGCGCGCCGTCATTCTCATTCTGCTCCGACGTATCGCTGACGGTTTGAGTGGAACGCACCACCTGCTGGTCGGGATTGAAGACCTCCTGGTTCTCGGTAACCTTGGCGTTATCCATCGCCGCCGTTACCTCGACGCGGGCCTTATCCGTGCCGAGCGTACGCTCCAGCAGGGCTTCAATGGCACGGGCCGTGCGGTCCTCATAGGCGATGCGCATTTCCTCAGCGTCTTCACGCTGAACCACGCCCGACTGCCCCTCGCCCACACCCTTGGCCAGCAAGGTGCCGTGGTCGTCGACGATCGAAATACGTTCGGGCTTCAGGCCCGGCACCGCCATCGCGACGATGTGCTGAATGGCCAGAACCTGGGGCCGCTGCAGGCGGCCCGGCCCAGACATGCGGATCATGATCGAGGCGCTGGGGTCCTGCTTTTCGCGGGTGAACAGCTCACGCGTCGGCAGCACCAGATGAACGCGCGCCGAACGCACGCCGTCAATGCCACTGACCGTCCGTCCAAGCTCGCCCTCAATGGCGCGCAGCTGGTTAATGTTCTGCACGAAGCTGGATGTGGCCAAGCCTTGGCCCTTGTCGAAAATCTCGTAGCCAATCGACCCGCCGCTTGGCAGTCCTTCAGACGCCAGGGTCACACGGGCATGCGCCACCTGATCGGCCGGGACCAGAATCTGGCTACCATCGCCCCGCAATTCGTGCGGAATGTTGAGCTGCGTAAGGCGCGCATCAACCTTGCCAGCGTCGGCACCGCCGAGATCGCCATATAACAGCGCCATCTCCGAACCGCTACTGACGCGCAGCAGCAGGTAAATGATGAACCCGATCACCGCGACGCCCATGGCGGCAATCACGGCCATCCGAAGGGGACCGAGGTTACGAAGCGTTTGAATGAAAGCGTTCACGCATTCGATCCTGTTGGCTTGAGGGCGTTTCGCCGCCTGAAACGGTTTGTCTCAGTGGGATTAGCAGCGGGTGGTGAATATTGAGTTAATTCCCGGTAATAACTCTCTATATCCGAATCACTTATCAGACGGCGTGAGCATGGCGTGTAAGCTTCGATATGTCTAGAGGATCGTTATGAGCAAAGTGACGTAACCTGTTGATCAATCGTTGCACTCATCACTTTAGTCAGGTCAGCATAGGAACGTTGAGCGAACAGTTTTCTGGAAAAAAGCCCGCCGGATCAGCATCCAAAAAGGGGGAGTAGCACATGGGCACCCTATTCGTCACGCATCAGGCCTGTGTCGCCCACGATCCGGGGCCACACCACCCGGAAAGCCCCGATCGCCTGCGGGCGATTTTGCGCCGCGCCTCAGAGCCCGACTTCGCCGATCTGGAATGGCGTGAGGCGCCGATCGCGTCGGTAGACCAGATCATCCGTGTCCATCCGCAAGCTCATCTCGATCATCTTCTGGCGGCAATGCCGAGCACGGGCTATGCACGTATTGACGGCGATACCATTATCTCAAGCGGCAGCAAAGAGGCGATGCTTCGCGCTGCCGGCGCCGTTTGCGTCGCCATTGACTGGGTGATGGCGGGCGATGCACAAAACGCCTTCTGCGCTGTTCGTCCGCCGGGCCACCATGCCGAAGCGGCGGAGGCGATGGGATTCTGTCTGCTCAATAACGTCGCCATCGGCGCCCGCCATGCGCAAAAAATTCACAATCTTGGCCGCATCGCCGTGATCGACTTCGATGTGCATCATGGCAACGGCACCCAGGCGATCTTCGAGCGCGACGAAAGCCTGTTCTTTGCCTCGACCCATCAATCGCCGCTCTACCCCGGCACCGGAGCATCAAGTGAGCGCGGTGTCGGCAATATCGTCAACGCGCCTTTGCGGCCCGGGGCCGGCGGCTTTGAATTCCGTCAGGCTATGACGGAGATTGTGCTGCCGGCACTGGCGGCGTTCCAGCCAGACTTCATTCTGATCTCGGCTGGTTTCGACGCCCACGCGGACGACCCGCTGGGCGGCCTCAATTTTTCCGAGGACGATTACGAGTGGGCAACCTTGGCGATCCGGCAAATCGCCCGCGAAACCTGCCAGGATCGAGTGGTCTCGACATTGGAGGGGGGCTATGATCTGGCGGCTTTGGCGGCCAGCACGGCAGCCCATCTACGCGGCTTGATGGCGCCGTGACCACCCCCTAGAGCGCGATCGTTTCGGGTTCAATCAACCTGAAACGTGCCTCGCGCTCTATTCATACAGGCAGGATCTGATTCGCGGTTCAATTTGAGCCCATCAGACCCTAGACTGTGTCGCTCATTTGCGATGGGGACTCCATGACGGGCACGCCGATTTCCGACAACCCAATCCCGGCCGATATCGGCGAATTAAGCTTCGAGCAAGCGCTGGCGGAGCTTGATGCCGTGGTGAAACGGCTCGAAGACGGCAAGGGCAAACTCGACGACGCCATTGCTTCTTATGAGCGCGGCACGTATCTACGCCGCCATTGCGAAGCCAAACTCGCCGAAGCCCAGGCCCGGATCGATCGCATTCTGGTCGGCAGCGACGGCACGATAGCAGCGGAACCCTTTGATGCCTGAAGCCATGCCCCCAGCAAACAACCTCGCCGATCTCGGCCTTGAACGCGCCATGAACGAAACCGCAGCCGCGATGGAACTGCAACTAGCCAGCCTGCTGCCGGTGTCGGCCGGACCGGAGGCGAAACTGCATGAGGCGATGCGCTATGCCGCGCTGAATGGCGGCAAGAGGCTGCGGCCGTTCCTGGTGGTGGAAAGCGCCAAGCTGTTCAATGTCTCTCCGACGGCAGCGCTCCGCGTCGCCGCCGCGATCGAGATGGTTCATTGCTATTCACTGGTGCATGACGATCTGCCGGCGATGGATGACAGCCCGCTGCGCCGCGGCCGGCCGAGTACCCATATCGAATTCGATGAGGCGACGGCGATCCTGGCCGGCGACGCGCTGCTGACTCGCGCCTTTGAAGTGCTGGCCGAACCCGAAACCCATGGCGACGCTCAGGTCCGCATTGATCTGGTACGCGAGATGGCCGCTGCTGCCGGACCGCATGGCATGTGCGGCGGACAGATGGCAGATTTGGTCGCGGAGACCCGGCCGACAGCCTTTGATATTGGTCAGATCACCAGGCTGCAGCGCCTGAAGACCGGGGAGATCATCGCCTTCTCTGCGATCGCCGGCGCCATTCTGGGTAAGGCGCCCGCCAGCATGCGCGTCGCCCTCCATAATTATGCCCATGATCTGGGTCTGGCCTTCCAGATCGCCGACGACCTTCTTGATGTCGAAGGCGACGAGGCGGAAACCGGCAAGGAAGTGCGGCGCGATGGTCAGGCCGGCAAGGCGACCTTCGTCTCCATCCTCGGCATTGAGCGCGCGCGGGCGCAATCAGCGCTGCTGGCGGATCAGGCGATCAGCCACCTCGAAATCTTTGAGGAACGCGCCGACATGCTGCGCCACGTCGCCCGCTTCGTGATCACCCGCAAGAAGTAGGCCCAGAACCCGCAGGCCTAGCTGATATGGCTCTGCACCAGTCCGGTATAGGACTTTTTGAAACTGGTCGCGTAAGCCGCCGAACTGCCGGTTTTGGTCGTGTTTTGCGTGGCGTAGCTAGGCGCCACGGTCGCCTGGGTTTTCGCAACGCGCGTGGCGGTCGAGCCTGACTGCGCCACCTTAGTGGTGGCGAGAGACGGCGCGATAGACGCGATTTGGCTGGGCGTCGCAACGGCCACCACAGGACGGGTTACCGACACGGCCGGTATCTGATTGGTCGCTGTCGGCTGCGATGATTTCGGGGCGGATGACGGCAGCTGCGGCACAACGCTTGGCGGATGCGGCACTGTCGTTAAGAGACGATAGGATTTATGAGCTTTTGCCACATGCATTTTGCGGGCACCTTATTTTTCAGTCACTAAAAGTGAACCAAAGCTTAACACGAATCAAGGGTTGAGGCCGATTGTCCCGGGATGTAACGCCGGCAGCGCGCGGAAAGATCCGCCTGGACGAATTGCTGGTTTTGCGGGAACTGGCGCCTTCGCGGACGCGGGCACAAGCGCTCATCCTGGCGGGCCGGGTTTACGCCGGCGAAACCCGCCTCAATAAGCCGGGCATGAGCCTTGCCATTGATGCAGAAATCCAATTGCGCGGCGATGATCATCCCTATGTTTCGCGCGGCGGATTGAAGCTGGAACACGCGCTAGAGACGTTCGGCATCAACCCGGCAGGCGTTGTGGCGCTTGACATCGGCGCGTCTACTGGAGGGTTCACCGACCTGCTGCTCCAGCGCGGTGCCGCGCGCGTCTATGCGGTCGATGTCGGTCACGGGCAGCTTGCCTGGAGCCTGCGCCAGGATGCCCGCGTGGTGGTGCGCGAGCGTGTTAATGCGCGCTACCTAAAGCCGGAGGATTTCGCCGAGCCGATCGCCATGATCGTAACCGATGCGAGCTTCATCGGCCTGACTACGCTGCTGCCGGCGGCTCTCGCCTTGGCAGCACCCGGCGCCATTCTGGTGGCGCTGATCAAGCCGCAATTTGAGGTCGGCAAGGCGCTGGTCGGCAAAGGCGGCGTGGTACGCGATCCGGCCCTGCATGACCAGGTTCGCCGCCGCATCGCCGAATGGCTTGCACGCGATATGGGCTGGGAGGTTTTTGGCGAGGCCGAGAGCCCTATACTGGGCCCGGCCGGCAATCGTGAATTCCTGATCGCCGCGCGAAAATCACGGGATCTGCCGTCACCTGGCTGACCCCGCCTTATTTTTGCCAAGCAACTGACGCAACGTTTTCACACGGGATGCGTATAACCCTGTAGAGCGCGACATCGGGACGGGAGAATTGCGATGATCAGGACGCAGATCGCCACCCTCATCAAGCTGGTGGCCGCCATCACCGCCACGCTGATTTTCGCCCATGTTCCAGAGCAACTGGCAACGCGTGATCTGTCATCGAGCCTGTCGCCTGCCGCGATCGTATCGGTGTCGGAAAGCGCCATGGTAACGGCTGCCGATCACCTGAAGCAGGCTATCCGCGCGCTCATCTGAACGGTCTTTATTGCAGCGATTGATCGGATAGAGGCGACATCAGCAAGCGTTCGGCGGTTGATGGCGCAAGCCTGCTGATTGTCGGCGCAATCACCTTCGTCATCTCGCCGAATTGCTGCAGCGATGCCTCGGTCCGGGTGACGCGCCCGACCATTCTGGCAAAACGCTGCCAGGATTGCTCGGGCTTCGGGAAGGTCACCAAATCGACCGCAGCATTGGCGTCAAGCCCGGCCGCCCGTTTCGCCTCGATCACAGCCGCCCGAAAATCGCCGAGCTCATCAACCAAACCATGCGCCTTGGCCGCCGCGCCGCTCCACACCCGGCCGCGCGCAACAGCGTCCATCTCTGGCTCCGGGATATGGCGATCGGTCGCTACGCGATGCGTGAAATCGCCATAGATGCGATCAAGATCGCGCTCAAAACCCGCCGCCTCGTCGGGCGTAAAGTCGTTATTCATGCTGTCAATGCCGGCGTGAGCGCCAGACGACACCTGGTCCCATTTGACGCCGATCTTGTCCCATAATTTCGTTAGCACGAATTTGCCGGAATAGACGCCGATCGATCCGGTCAGGCTCGCCGGCTCGGCAATGATCCGGTCGCAGGCAATGGCAGAGAAATAGCCGCCCGATGCCGCCAGCCCGCCCATTGAGGCGATCACCTTCTTGCCGGATTGCCGCGCCTGATGAACCGCATGCCAGATCGTATCGGAGGCGACATAAGAGCCGCCGGGACTATCGATACGGAACACGATCGCGCGCACCTTAGGATCGCGCGCGGCATCACGGAAGGCGCGGGCGATCTCCTCGGCACTCATCTGGGAGTTACCGGAGAAGCTTTCCTCAGGATCGCCGCGCACCACCTCGCCGACGCCATAGATCACGGCGATCCGCTCGCCGGCGCCGTTCAGCGGTCCGGCGAGTTTCAGATAGTCGCCAGCATCCATGAATTTTCCGGTATCAGTCCCGGCCGCCTTACGCAGGGCATTCTCGCTGTCGATCCGATAGCCGACATGATCGATCAGCTTCGCATTGAGCGCCTCATTGGCCGAAAGGGGTGCCCGATCGATCAGATGACGAACCTCATCAGCCGAAATCTTGCGACCGGCGGCGATGCCGTCGACGATCTGGCCATAAAGATCGGAGACCAGGGTGCCGAGGGACTGCTTCAAGGCCGGCGAGGTTCCGGGAGCGACATACATGTCGATGCCGCCCTTGAACTCGTAACGCTGCGAAAAGCGCGGTGTCACGCCGATCGTCTTCAGCGCATCGGCGACATAGGGCAATTCGAGGCTAAGGCCGGTAGCCCCGATCTCGCCGGCAGGCTGCAGCCAGACCTGGTCGAACTGTGATGCCAAATAAAGCACCTGGGTGTTGCTGCTGCTCTCCGCCAGCGTATCGGCATAGGCATAGGCCGGTTTGCCGGCAGTCCTAAACCGGCCGAGCGCCGCACTCAGCTCCTCCGCCGTCGCGAGCGACATCTGAGCGCGACCGAGATCGGCGATCAACCCTTTGACCTTCGGATCCGCCGCCCCGCTATCGATCGCGTCGACCAGATCGCGCAAGGACGCCTTGCCGCCCGACAGAGCAATGGCGATCGGATCGGAACCTGAGGTCTCGGCGATCGATCCACCGAGATTGAGCCTAAGCAGCGTATGCGGCGCGACCTCGGCCACCGTATCCCGGCCATGCCGATTGACGACCAGATAGACGCCAAAGACCGTCACCGCCAGCACGAACATGGAGATAACGCCAATCACCGCCAGACAGCCGATTACGACACGTCCCATGGACTATCCCCCCTCACGCGTTCAAGAACCGGTCAATGCGCGGTGTCGCAGCAAATGATCCGCCAGGACGCAAGCCAGCATCGCCTCGCCAACCGGGACCGCCCTGATCCCGACACAGGGATCGTGGCGGCCCTTGGTTCTGATTTCGGCATCGTGGCCAAACCGGTCGACGGTCCGGCGGGTCGTCAGAATTGAGCTAGTCGGCTTAACCGCAAAGCGCACGACGATGTCCTGGCCGGTCGAAATGCCGCCGAGTATCCCGCCGGCGTGATTGGACAGGAAGGAGATACGGCCATCCTGCATGCGCATCTCGTCGGCATTGTCTTCGCCGGCCAGCCGCGCCGTGGCAAAACCATCGCCGATTTCGACACCCTTGACCGCGTTGATCGTCATCATCGCCCGCGCGATATCGCTGTCGAGCTTGTCGTATAGCGGCTCACCCAGACCAGCCGGCACACCGCTCGCCACGACCTCGACGATGGCGCCGAGCGAGGAGCCCGCTTTGCGCGCGCCGTCCAGCAGCGTTTCCCAGCGAGCCGCAGCAGCGCGATCGGGACAGAACAGCAGATTTTCCTCCACCGCAGCCCAATCCCATCCGGCGCGATCGATGGCGTCGCCGCCGATTTCGACCAGCGCGCCCCGGATGCTAACGCTGGGCCCCAGGATCGCCCGGGCAACAGCACCAGCCGCAACGCGGACCGCCGTCTCACGCGCCGAGGACCGGCCACCGCCACGATAGTCGCGAATGCCGTATTTCAGATCGTAGGTGAGATCGGCGTGACCCGGACGATAGATATCCTTGATCTCCGAATAGTCTTTCGAGCGCTGGTCGGTATTGGCGATCTGCAGCGCAATTGGGGCACCAGTGGTCTTGCCCTCGAACACGCCAGACAGGATCGATACGATGTCGCTTTCCTGCCGCTGGGTCGTGAAACGCGACTGCCCGGGCTTACGCTTGTCGAGCCAGGGCTGAATATCGGCCTCGGACAGGTCGAGCTTGGACGGGACGCCGTCGACCACGCAGCCGATGGCAGGGCCATGGCTTTCACCCCAGCTTGTAAAGCGGAACACGCTGCCGAAGCTGTTGCCCGCCATCCCTGCCCCCGTCAGACGACGCTGATATCCGGCGCGTCGACAGCCTTCATGCCGACGACGTGGTACCCGCAATCGACATGGTGGCATTCCCCGGTGACGCCCGATGACAGCGAGCTCAGCAAATACAGCCCGGCGCCCGCGACATCTTCCAGCGTGACATTGCGCTTCAGCGGCGAGTTGTACTGATTCCATTTCAGAATGTAGCGGAAATCACCGATGCCGGACGCCGCTAGCGTCTTGATCGGACCTGCCGACAGCGCATTGACACGGATGTTCTTGCCGCCGAGATCGACCGCCAGATAACGCACGCTCGCCTCGAGCGCCGCCTTGGCGACGCCCATGACGTTGTAATGCGGCACGACACGCTCGGCGCCATAGTAACTCAGCGTGATCAGCGAACCGCCCTCGGTCATCATCGGCACAGCGCGCTGGCAGACCGCCGTGAAGGAATAGCAGGAGATGTCCATCGCCATCAGGAAGTTGGCGCGGTTCACCTTCATGTACTCGCCTTTGAGGTCTTCCTTATCGGCAAAGCCGATTGCGTGCACCAGAAAGTCGAGGCGATCCCAGCGCTTAGCGAGTTCGGTGAAAACCCCATCGATCGACGCCTCGCTCGCGACATCGCAATCCATCACAAGCTCACTGCCGAGCGACGCAGCCAAAGGCCGCACACGCTTCTCCAGCGCCTCGCCTTGATAGGTGAATGCGAGTTCTGCACCGTGTTCAGCCAGCATGCGCGCAATGCCCCAGGCAATCGAACGCTCATTGGCGACACCCAGAATCAAGCCCCGCTTGCCAGCCATCAATTTGCCGGCGGGAAGGGCGCTGGGGTTGCTCATACTTACCTCGTTTTCTGTAGATGAATGGCCGCAGGTCGTACGGCTAGCATGCGAAAGTTATATCGCCCATAGCAGCCGCGACACCGCCCGGTCAATCGTCGATGCCAAGTTTGGTGCGCACACGATAAGGCTGGCTAGGGTTCCAGCGCTCTACGAAATCCTTCAACTCATCGTCAAGCTTGGTCGGCAGGCTGATCATCAGCCGGACGTATTGGTCGCCCCTGGCGCCACCGCGAGCGGCGGCCAACCCCCGGCCCCGAAGCCGAAGCGTCGTGCCGGAACTAGACGCCTTTGGCACCTTCACCGCGACATTCCCGTCAATTGTCGGCACTGTGATGGTGGCGCCCAACACGGCTTCGCGCAGCGTCACCGGCACCTCGACGTGAATATCGTTGTCGCGCCGCTCGAAAAACGGATGCGGTTCGACCTGGATTTCGATCAATGCATCCCCGGCCCCGGCGGCGCCAGGCTGCCCCTGACCACGCAATCTTAAGACCGTGCCCTCCAGCGTGCCGGGCGGAATGGTGACATCGAGCGTGCGTCCATCGGGCAAGGTCAGTCGGCGCTTGGTGCCGGCGCTCGCTGCGATGAAATCGACGCTGAGCGAATAATTGACGTCGGCCCCCCGCCGCTTCGGCGTCTCGCGCTCCGAGCTCCGCCGACGGATATCCTCGTTGAACATCTCAAAGATATCTTCGGCGTCGAACGGGTTGGACCGCCCCGTCTCGCCGCGACCGGCATAGGCCTTGTAATATCGCGCATTAGGACGCTCGGCGCCGGATGCGTCGATCTCGCCCCGATCAAAGCGCCCACGCTTGACCGTGTCGGACAACAGATCATGGGCCGCCGAGACTTCTTTGAATTTCGTCTCGACTGCTTTGTCGTTCGGATGCAAATCGGGATGAAGCTGTTTCGCCAGCTTGCGATAGGCTTGCTTGATTGCGTCCGCGCTGGCCGTGCGCGGCACGCCTAAAACGTCATAAGGGTCGCGCATCTCTATCCTGTACACCGCAATCGCAGACGGCGCATTAACGGCGGAACGATGGGCACTGGGTCGTAGTATCGACTCAATACCTTAAATCATTGCCAGCGTTATGAGTCACAGCATTTTTCGTCAACCGGCCTAGAAACGCCTGCCCGCCGAACCAGATGCACCCTATGATGGCGCCAATCGCTTGAACTCGAAGGAGCCTGACGTGACCTCCCCCACAGCCCAAGGCCCACAGGCCGCCGGCATCCCCGACTTGGCAGATCCTTTCCAGCTGTTTGCCCAATGGTTGACCATGGCAACAGCGGAGGAGCTGAACGACCCGACCGCCATGTCGCTGGCGACGATCGACGCAGACGGTAGACCGTCCGTCCGCATCGTGCTGCTGAAGGATTTCGATACGAGCGGGTTTGTCTTCTACACAAACCTAACAAGCCGCAAGGGCGAGGCACTGGCGGCCAACCCGAAGGCGGCCTTGTGCTTTCACTGGAAGAGCCTGCGCCGTCAGGTGCGGATCGAGGGATCAGTTGGGTTGGCGGCGGATGAAGAAGCCGACCGGTATTTCGCCAGCCGCCCCTATCAATCGCAAATCGGCGCCTGGGCCTCACTGCAATCGCACGTCTTGGATAAGAGGGCGACGTTGGAGGCGCGCGTCGCCGATTTCAGCGCCAGATACCCTCAAGGCAGCGTGCCCCGACCGCCCCATTGGGGCGGCTTCCGGCTGGTGCCCGATCATATCGAATTCTGGCAGGACCAGCCGTTCAGACTGCATGACCGCCGGGTCTATCAAGCGACCTCGTCAGGTTGGTCGGTCGAGCGTCTCTATCCATGACGTCTGAAACCGAGGGCGGCGTTTCGCTGGTCCAGCGCCTGCATCGGCGCGCGACGGAAATCAGCCTGTCGGTCGCGTTACTGCTGATCGCGATCAAGCTATTCGCCTATTTCGCGACGCAATCGATCAGCGTGTTGTCGACCGCACTCGATTCCGGATTAGACGCAGCCGCCTCTCTGCTCAATCTCGCCGCAGTTCGTTTGGCCCAGCAGCCGCCTGATGACGAACATCGCTTTGGCCATGGCAAGGCCGAACCGCTGGCTGGTCTCGCCCAGACCATCTTCGTCGCGGTATCGGCCGGGATCCTGATCGCCTCGTCGATTGCGGGCTTGCTCAATCCGGCGCCGATCCATAACGAGGCAATCGGCTTTGCCGTCATTATCGTGTCGATCGCACTGACCGGCCTGGTCGTCGCGTTCCAGCGCTACGCCTTGAAGCAGAGCCCCTCGGTGGCCGTGGCTGCCGACGAAATTCACTATCGGGGCGATCTTTATCTCAATCTCGGGGTGCTGGTCTCCCTGCTGCTGTCAAAATCGCTTGGCTGGCAGCTGATCGATCCGCTTTTCGGCCTCGGCATCGGTTTTTATCTCATCATCAATTCAGCGAGGATTTTTCAGCAATCTTTTCAGATGCTGATGGACCGCGAGTTGCCCGACGAGGATCGCGAGCGCATTCGGCGGATATGCCTCACCCATCAGGGGGTGCTAGACGCGTATGGCATCCGCACGCGCCAGGCGGGTCCCAGGATTTTCATTCATGTGACGCTGGAGATGGAGGGCAGTCTCAATCTGCGCTCCGCCCATTTTATCGGACAGGAAGTCGAGGCCGAGTTGGTGGCGGCGTATCCCGGCGCCGAAATCATCATCCATGAAGAGCCGACCGGCGTGGATGGCCGCCGCCGCGCGGCGGCACTTTGACCTCCCTCTGCGACGCCCAATGTCGAGATATATTGGCAAAAAATTATCCATAATCCATGATGCCCCGTGATGCTTCAGCCAGCGACCGTCCATCACCTCCAAAACGCGCTTGATCCTGCTGCGGGCAGCAACGATTTAGCGCGCCGAAGGCCTTCATAGTGACGACGCAGGCATAATGGTCGAACCTCAACAACCGGCTCCAGGCGGGGCTAACAATGGAGCTGGTCAACCGATCCCGCTGCGCGTGATCGCGCAGAACGAACTTAATAAGGTGATCTCCGGCCACGAGGCTTATTTGAGCCAGCGTGCCGGCGGTGCCCGCGCCAACTTGTCCTTCACCGATCTTTCTGCGCTCGATCTGAGCGACCGCGAATTATCCGGGGCGGATTTGTCAGGGGCTCGATTACAGCGTGCTGTATTGCGGGGAACCAGGCTGGTTTCGGCCAATATGTTTGCGACAGATCTGAGGTTGGCGGATCTGCGCGAAGGTAATTTGACGCGGGCCGATATGCGCGGCACCTGCCTGCGCGGCGCGGTACTGGACGACGCGATCATGGTATCCGCCGATCTCAGGGAAGGCGTTCTGGCGCTCAGCGATACCTCGCGTGAATTGCATATGGTGTCATACACGCCGTCACCGGCCGATCTCGCTTGCACGCTGGCCCGCCGCGCCGATCTGTCCCATGCCCGCATGGCCAATGCGATGGGAGTCCAGACCGATCTGACCGACGCCAATCTGAACCATGTCAATCTGACCAACGCCGATTTGCGCAATGCCAATCTGACCGGCTCGACCCTGTCAGGCGCCGATCTGTCGGGGTGCAATCTGCGCGGCGCCAACCTTCAAGGTGCGGTGACCACCGATGCCAAGTGGAATGGCGCCAATTTGGAGGGCGCTGATCTGAGAGGTGCGGTCGTCGATGTCTCGTGGCTGACGCGCGGCGAATTTGCCATCGTCAAGCGCGTACCCCGCTTCGCTACGCTTGGCTTCACTCAAGAAAACCTTCTTAAGGCCCACAGGCAATGGGTCGAAACATCGGGGGTCGACGGCTCGCAATTGATCCTGCCCGGGATCGACATGACCGGGCTGAATTTCGATGGCGCGCATCTGTCGGTGGCGCAATTCGACTACTGCATGTTCAACGATGTCAGCTTCGTCAAAGCCGAAATGCTGATGGTCAATCTGTCCTTTGCCGATCTGCGCGGCGCCAAATTCATTGATGCTGATTTGCGCGGCGCGAATTTGCGCCGGGCCATTTTAATCGGCGCCGACCTGCGCCGGGCGATGATCGGTCCGGTCTCGCTGGCCGGCCATGACGGTGCGTCCTGGTCGGCCGATCTTGAGCTGGCCAAGCTGAACGCCGCCAATCTGGTCGGCGCCAATTTAAGCGGTGCCAGGCTGCTTGGCGCCGATCTTAGCAAGGCCGATTTGCGCGACGTGAATTTATCGAACGCCGATCTCCAAGGGGCCAACCTGACCGAGGCGATCCTGGGCGGCGCCAATCTGACCGGCGCCAATCTGAACGGCGTGCGCCGGAGCGGCGATCTCGGCTAGGGTCTGATCGGTTCAAATTGAACCGCGAATCAGACCCTCTTCATAAAATAGAGAGTGATTCGCGCTTCAAGGTGAAGGCGCGTGTAACGATCGCCCTCTAAGCGCCGCCATGCGCTGCGGACCAAGCCGCCGGGTCGGCCAGGAAGCGGCGCACTTCCAAAATGTCATCGGATGAAAAGCGCGGATCGGCATCGGCGATAGCCAGGACATTTTCCCAAGTGGCGAGCGACAGCAGGCGAACCCCAGCCTCGTCCAGCACCTTCAGCCCTTGCGGGAAGGCTGAGTAGAAGAAGACGACCAAAGCGTCGCTGACCACCGCACCGGCCTTGCGCAGCGCGTCGACAAAGATCAGCTTGCTCTTGCCGTCACTCGCCAGATCCTCGACCAGCAGCACGCGCGCACCCTCCGGGAAAATCCCTTCGATCTGTGCGTTACGGCCAAATCCTTTGGGCTTCTTGCGGACATAGAGCATCGGCAGGCCCAGGCGATCGGCGATCCACGCGGCATAGGGAATGCCCGCCGTCTCCCCGCCCGCTATGGCATCGATTGATTCGAAGCCGATTTCGCGTTCGATCTTTGCCACCGCAGCGTCGATGATCGCGCGCCTGGCACGCGGGAACGAAATGACCTTGCGGCAATCGACATAGACCGGGCTTGCCCAGCCGGAGGTCAGGATGAACGGCTCTGCCGGGCGGATCGTGATCGCCTCAATCTCCAGCAGAATGCGGGCAGTCATGCGGGCAGCGTCATCAATAGGGGTCATGGAGCGTGCCCTCGATCGGCAAATATGGCGTATTCGGCCTCTTTACGGTCAAACGATGCTTCTGGCAAGGCGGCGTCTTCCACCGGGGTCCGATCTGCTCTAAGGTCCGCGCCCAATCTTTTTTGACGACTGAGGCGGGTGACTATCCATGACCAGCGGAACGATGCCGGGCCCGGCCCGGATCATCGCGCTCGGCAACGAAAAAGGCGGTTCGGGCAAATCCACCACCGCCATGCATCTGATCATCACCTTGATCCAGGACGGCAACCGCGTTGCCGCTCTCGATCTTGATGTTCGTCAGGCGACGCTGACCCGTTATCTCGAAAACCGCGCCGCTTATGCCGAAAAAACCGCGCGGCCCCTCGTCATGCCTACGCTGAGGCCGATCGGCGATGGCGATAGTGAGGCGCTTAAGGCGGCATTGGCGGAGCTCAGCACCGATCACGACTACATCGTCGTCGACTGCCCCGGCAGCGACACAGCGTTGTCGCGCCTGGCGCATGAGGCGGCCGATATATTGATCACGCCGCTGAACGACAGCTTCATCGATTTCGACGTGCTGGCTCGGGTCGAACCGGAGACGCTGCAGATCCGCCGCCCGAGTCATTATGCCGAGATGGTCTGGGAGCAGCGCAAGCGCCGGGCGATCGCCAAACGCCCGCCGCTTGATTGGATCGTCATGCGGAATCGTCTGAGCACACTCGACGCCCGCAACAAAGCCCATGTCGCAGCCGCACTCGACCAGCTTGCCAAGCGTATCGGCTTTCGTTTAGCACCGGGGTTCAGCGAGCGTGTCATCTTTCGTGAGCTGTTTCCGAGCGGTCTTACCTTGCTCGATATCGGCGCACGGACGGCCGATGCGGTCGATCAACCGTTAACAATGAGCCATGTCGCGGCGCGGCAGGAAGTGCGGGCACTGGCTGCAGCATTGGCGCTGCCGTCAGCCAAACGGCGGGGAGCGGCGTCGGTTGGCAATGCGTGAGCGTTATGTGACCAAAAGTCACAGCCCAGTGCGGCTCATTACGAATAATCCAGCTTGGCCTCTCGGGGGTTATTCTTCCGAGGCCGGCAGCCCTATATATGCAATGGCTTCGCCACGATCGGATATGCGCCGGCAAGTTATGAAAGAGGTAATATGATGAGGCCAGTACGGAAGGCGATTTTCCCAGTCGGCGGATTGGGCACGCGCTTCCTACCCGCGACTAAGGCGATGCCGAAGGAAATGCTTCCGGTGGTCGACAAGCCGCTTATTCAATATGCGGTCGAGGAGGCGCGCGCCGCCGGGATCGAACAATTCATTTTCGTCACCGGACGCGGCAAATCGGCGATCGAGGATCATTTCGATCACAGCTCTGAACTGC
Organism: uncultured Elstera sp.; assembly: GCA_903931835.1. Lineage (GTDB taxonomy): Bacteria > Pseudomonadota > Alphaproteobacteria > Elsterales > Elsteraceae > CAIZEE01. Next base: position 8,412 of record CAIZEE010000503.1, on the reverse strand, counting down.
AGGCGACGCTGCTTGATCGCGGCAAGGCCGATTTATGGGAGAGTGTGCGTTCGATCACGCTGGAAGCGGGTCAGGTCGCTTATACGCGCCAGCCCGAACCGCTCGGCCTCGGCCATGCCGTCTGGTGTGCCAGGTCACTGATTGGCGACGAACCCTTCGCGGTATTGTTGGCGGACGATCTCATCCTGGCTGAACGCCCCTGCCTCAAGCAGATGATCGACGCGCATGCTGAGGTTGGCGGCAGTATGTTGGCCGTCATGGATGTGCCGAAGGAACATACCAGCCGCTATGGCATTGTCGCGTCGCCGAAACTTGGCGGCCAGATTGTCGAGGTCAGCGGCCTGGTCGAAAAGCCAAAAACGGAAGAGGCACCCTCGACGCTCGCCGTGATCGGCCGATATATCCTCGACCCTGGCGTGTTCGACCATCTGGGCGCGCAGCAGCGTGGCGCCGGCAATGAGATTCAGCTGACCGACGCGATGGCCAAACTGATCGGCCAATCGCCGTTCCATGGTCTGCGCTTTGAGGGCGAACGGTTCGATTGCGGCGACAAGGTCGGGTTTATCGAGGCGAATCTGGCCTTTGCGCTGAAGCGTGCCGATCTCGGCCCGGCAGTCCGTGAGATTTTAGGGAAATATACAGCCGGATAGATTAGGCTCCGCGCCGATGGCCGACCGGCACGCCCCGGAAAAATAGAATCGGCTCCGATATTTGACTTAAGGGACGGAATAAATGCGGATTGCGATGATCGGTACCGGCTATGTCGGTTTGGTATCTGGCGCGTGTTTTTCAGAATTCGGTGTCGATGTCGTCTGCGTCGACAAGGATGAGGGCAAGATCGCCCGGCTGCTTGATGGCGTGATGCCGATTTTCGAGCCGGGCCTCGACAAGCTCGTTGAGACCATTGTCCGTGCCGGTCGCCTGCGCTTCTCGACCAATCTGAAGGAATCCGTTGCGGGTGCTGACGCCGTCTTCATCGCGGTCGGCACGCCAAGCAGGCGCGGCGATGGCCATGCCGATCTGTCCTTTGTCTATGCCGTCGCGCGCGAGATCGCCGATGCGCTGACCGGATATGCCGTCATCGTCACCAAATCAACAGTCCCCGTCGGCACCGGCAAGGAAGTCGGCCGCATCATTCGTGAAGCGCGCCCCGATGCGCAGTTCGACATGGTGTCGAACCCTGAGTTTCTGCGCGAAGGGTCGGCGATCAATGATTTCATGCGTCCCGACCGGGTCGTTATCGGCACGGCGAGCGACCGGGCGAAGGAGATTATGCGCAATCTCTATCGTCCGCTCTATCTGATCGAAACGCCGATCGTGTTTACCGCACTCGAAACCTCCGAGCTCACCAAATACGCGGCCAACACCTTCCTTGCGACCAAGATCACCTTCATTAACGAAATCGCCGATCTGTGCGAGCAGCTCGGCTGCGACGTGCAGGACGTCGCCAAGGGTATTGGGCTGGACGGCCGCATCGGGCGGAAATTCCTTCACGCCGGACCTGGCTATGGCGGCAGTTGCTTCCCCAAGGACACGCTGGCCCTGGTGCGCACCGCGCAGGAAGCAGGATCGCCGCTGAAAATCGTCGAGACCGTGGTCGAGGTGAACGACGCACGCAAGAAGCAGATGGCCAAGCGCGTCATCCAGGCGCTAGGCGGGTCGGCCAAGGGCAAGACCGTTGCGGTGCTCGGAGTCACCTTCAAGCCCAATACCGACGATATGCGGGACAGCCCGAGCCTGGACATCATACCGGCCTTGCAGGAAGCCGGCGCCACCGTGCGGGCCTTCGATCCCGAAGGCATGACCGAGGCGAAGAAGCTGCTGGACGGCGTCATCTGGTGCGACACGACCTATGAATGCATGGGTGGTGCCGATGTCGTCGTGATCATCACCGAGTGGAATGAGTTCCGCGCGCTTGACCTCGACCGGGTGAAGAAACTGCTGCGCCAGCCGATCATCGTCGACCTGCGCAATGTCTATGACCCGCAGACACTGGCAGCCGCCGGGTTCACCTATATTTCCATCGGACGCCCCTCAGCGGCAGCGTAAGTTGTTTGGCGGGCACCATAATAGGACACACGATGACGTCAGATAAGCATGAGTTCGATCCCACAATCCTGCGCGAATATGATGTGCGCGGGATCATGGGCCAGACGTTGTCCATCGCCGATGCGCTGGCGCTGGGCCGTGCTTTCGGCACGGTGATCGTTCACTCAGGCGGCTCCAACGTGGCAGTCGGCTATGACGGCCGCCTGTCGTCGCCCGATCTCGAACGCGCGGTCGTCGCCGGATTGACAGCCTGCGGGCTAAAGGTTCGCCGGGTCGGGCTCGGCCCGACACCGATGCTGTATTATGCGGTGCACAAGCTTGGCTGCGATGGCGGCATTCAGATTACCGGCTCGCATAACCCGCCCGATCATAACGGCTTCAAGATGATGCTGGGTCAGGCGCCGTTTTTCGGCGAGAACATTCAACGTCTCGGCCGGATCGCGAGCGAGGGCGCCTTCGTCAACGGGCCGGGTGGGCAGGAGACGGTCGAGTTGCTCGACCAATACGTCGCCCGGCTGGTCGAGGATTTCAAACCCGGCCACAAACTCACGGTCGTCTGGGATGCCGGCAACGGCGCCGCCGGTGAAGCGATGGTGAAGCTCACAGCCCGGTTGCCCGGCAAGCATATCCTGCTGAACGAGGTGATCGATGGGACCTTTCCCGCACATCATCCAGATCCGACCGAGGAAAAGAACCTCGTGCAACTGCGTGACGCGGTGGCGCAGCACGGTGCTGATCTCGGCATCGCCTTTGACGGCGATGGCGATCGGATCGGCGTGATCGACGGCAAGGGACGGATCCTGTGGGGCGACCAGCTGGTGGCTCTGCTGGCGCGGCCGATCCTGGAGGACAAGCCGGGTTCAACCATCATCGCCGATGTCAAAGCCAGCCAGACGCTGTTTGATGAGATCGCGCGGCTCGGCGGCAAGCCGCTGATGTGGAAGACCGGCCATTCGCTGATCAAGTCGAAGATGAAGGAAACCGGAGCCCCCTTGGGCGGCGAGATGTCCGGCCACATCTTCTTCGCCGATCGTTATTTTGGTTTCGACGATGCCCTCTATGCCGCCGTCCGGGTGATTGAATTGGCGGCTGCATCCAAGAAATCCGTCGCGGAATTGCGCGATGAGTTGCCGAAGGCGGTCAACACCCCGGAAATGCGCTTCGCCTGCCCCGATACACGCAAATTCGCGGTGATCGACGAGGTCAAGGCTAGGCTGGAGCGCGATGGCGCCAAGGTCGATGCGGTCGACGGCGTGCGTGTGCAAACCGAAGACGGCTGGTGGCTGCTGCGTGCCTCCAACACGCAGGCGGTACTGGTTGCGCGGTGTGAGGCGAAGAACAAGGCGGGATTGGATCGGCTGCTTAAGGCCGTTGCAGTGACTCTGGCAGCCAGCGACGTAGAACTCCCGAAGGACTAGCCCGTCTCGGACGCGCGGAGAAGACCGATGAGCGGATGTTCAGCATGCACCCCAACCGATGCGGCAATGCCCGCCAACAGTTGGCTGTATCTGTGGCCTGCTGCGAGACACACCGGCCCTAAACTGATCGCGGTCGCGGCGGCGCTGACGGTCGCCGTCACCGATCTTGGTAGTGATTGCATTCGCTGGGAGATCCGGTCGGCGGATATCGAGACCATTCTGACCGCCGCAAGCAACGCCCTGCTCCCAGAGGAGCGAGACGGTACCCAGGCGCTGCTGATGGCCGCAGGGGTGGAACCAGGACTGGCCGATTTCCGGCGCGTTTCATCGCTGGAGCGCCTGGTCGGGATGCAGCGGGTGCGCTGGCTATCCGATCTGCTGGCCGAAAACCGACTGGAAACCCATTTTCAGCCGATCATTGATGCGCGCGCGCCCAATCGCATCGCAGCCTATGAATGCCTGTTGAGGGGCCGAACCACCGCCGGCGAACTGATTGCGCCTAACGCTCTGTTTGGCGCGGCGAAACAGGGCGGCCTGCTGTTTCAGCTAGACCTCGCGGCGCGCCGAAAAGCGGTCCAATCGATCGCGGAGCACGGGCTGTCGACCTTGGCGCTGATCAACTTCACGCCGACCTCGATCTACGATCCGGCAACCTGCCTGCGCTCCACCGTCAATCTGGTCAGGCAGCTGCAATTGGACCCAACGCGGGTGGTTTTTGAAATCATCGAGACTGAACAGGCGGACGAAAGCCTGCTCAAGAGCATTCTGCAGGTTTACCGAAGCGCTGGATTCCAGATCGCGATCGACGATTTCGGGGCGGGCTACTCTTCGATGAACCTGATCGTGGCACTTCGGCCGGACTATCTGAAGCTGGATATGGAGCTTATCCGAGGCATCGATAGCGATCCCTATAAGGCGGAACTGGCCGGCAGCCTTCTGGAAACCGCACGCAGCCTATCGATCACGACGATTGCAGAAGGGATCGAAACCGAAGCGGAATGGCGGTGGGTGCAGGCCCATGGGGCTGATCTGGTTCAGGGTTTTTATTTCGCCCGTCCCGATAACCCGCCGCCCATGCTCACCAAGGACTTCGAGGGCGCTTGACGGCAATCAAAGCTGGTCAGGCAGAGCCAGACATTTGGTCCCCTGGCTGAGCAGCACTCGGCAGGCAGCTGCCGCCTGTTTCTGATCAAGCCCGTTGATGCGCGCGCGGAAAACAGCCGATGTCGAACCGGTGCTGAGCCCGATTTGAATTTTGCCAGATTGCAGCCAGCGATGCGCCTGCCGTTCGGCCTTTACAGCTGCGGCGCGGGCGGCCTGATCGCTGGCGAAGGCGCCAACTTGAATAGCCCAGGATGTCGCCGGCATCATGATGTCATTGGACGCGACTTGAACGGTATTGGGCGGGGCTTGACGCGCGGCAGAGGCGGCACGATCGCCATCACTCTCCGAATCGCCTTGGGCATTCTGGGCGGCGGCGTCAGCGGCGACCGACAAATCCGCCATGGCGGGGGCCGAGTGATACGAGGTCGGACGGAAATGCGGCGCATTCTGCGGCGTCTCGGCATTCGCGACCACCGGATTGTCACTGCGCATCTCGATCTCGGCAAAGCCTTCGTCAAGCAGATGCGCCATCTGCCGGTCGCGCAAGGCGGGAGTTGTGCCGCCTAAGACGACAGCGACGATTCGATGCCCTTCGCGCTTGGCAGAGGCAACAAGATTGAACCCGGATGCGCGGATGAACCCGGTCTTGATCCCGTCCACACCGTCAACCGCACCCAACAGGTGATTGTGATTGGTGATCACCTCGCCCTTATAGGCAAAAGTCCGCGTGTTGAAATACGGGTAGAATTGCGGGAAGTCGCGAATGAGGGCGAGGCCTAATGTCGCCATGTCGCGCGCCGTCGTCAGCTGTTCGTTATCCGGCAAGCCAGAGGCATTCGCGAAATGGGTCCGCGTCATGCCAAGCTTGGCGGCGGTCTGCGTCATGATATGGGCGAAATTTTCCTCATTGCCGCCGAGCCCTTCAGCCAGGACGACCGCGACGTCATTGGCTGATTTGGTGCAAAGCGCCAGGATCGCATCTTCCAGACGGATGCTCTGGCCAGGACGCAAGTCAAGTTTCGACGGCGCCATGGAGGCTGCGTAGTCACTGACGGGGAAAGTCTGGTTCAGCGAAATCCGCCGCTGGGCCAATTGCTGGAAGGTGACATAGAGCGTCATCATCTTCGTCAGCGATGCCGGATAGTTCTGCTGATCCGGATCGACCGAGGTCAAAACGCGGCCGGTATCGGCATCAAGCACGATGGAAGAATTCTTTGGCGTCGCTTCTACGGGAGCAGATTTCGCGGCAGCCTTATGCGGCTTCGACGTCGCTTCGGCCGAACCGATCACAGAGGTGCTCAGAATCAGAAGCGCCAGGGCTGCGCGGGCAGCCCATGTTGTGTTCAGTCGAAGCCAGTGCATCCCCACCCCCGATTCCGGCTGAATCAATCCGCGTTGCCGCTGCCACGTACAGGGACAAAGCCAAGGTCACGTCACAAGACCGCAGCGTAACTGATTGAATCAACTAGCAGTAACATAACTGTATATGTGTTTAACGGAAAAAAACAAAGCAGAAATTCACGGTGCCGCAATTTTCGCCACCGGCGGGAAACGCCGCAGCGCAAAAATCACCCCTCAAATCTGCGCGATCCGGCTTCTTACAAAATGCCTATTGAATGATAGGCAACACCGCTCTATGTCATGGCGAGGATGCTCTCCGCCCGATTTCAGGGCCAAAAAGTCCGGCTCGGCAGCTGCCTTATAAATCTTATGTTGCGCTGCACAAAAGCCTCTTGACATTAGCCGGCGAATGACCAATTTTAGCGTTGTTGCAGTGCAGCATGGGGAGTGCGGCACGGTTTCTCTATCCGTTCATCCAAGAGAGGCGATGATGGCTGTCATTCGTAGCAAGGCTGGCGTGTCCGGCAGCGGAGTCGTGAAACCCGCAGCACCCAAGTCTGTCGCGGCGCCCAAGGCGAAAGCTGCGGCGCCGATTAAGCCGTTGGCGGAGGTTATTCCGCCCCCGGAAGCAAAAGTGAAACCAGCGGTCGTGGCCACGCCAACGATCGCAGCGCCCAAGGTCGCGGCGGTAACGGCGAAGCCGAAACCCGTCATCGCGGCCCCGGTCGTGAAGTCTAAACCTGCGGCCCCGGTCGCAGCAACGCTACCCAAGGCGGCGGTTGCAGCGGCGACCGTCGAACCGGCCCTTGCCAAACTTGGCGCGGCCGTCACTTCTTTGTCGAAAACCCCCGTTATCGGAGCAACCAGCATCATGGAATCGAGCAAGAAAATGTCTGAGAACCTGTTCAAGAGCTACGGCGACCTCGCCGGTTTTGGTAAGGGCAATGTCGAAGCCGTCGTGAAGTCGAGCACGATCGTCGCGCGCGGCTTTGAGGAACTCAGCCGCCAGGTGATGGCGCTGGCCCAGAGCAACATGGAGCACGGTGTTGCCGCCGCCAAGGCAGCCCTGAACTGTACGACCCTGAAGCAGATCGTCGACCTGCAGAGCGACTTCGCCAAGACCACCTTCGACAAGCTGGTCTCGGAAGGCAACAAGCTGTCTGAGATGTCCTACAAGATGACCAACGAAGCGATCGAGCCGCTGCAGGCCCGCGTGACGCTGGCTGTCGAGACTTTCGGCAAGCCCCTCGCCGCCTAACTTACGGCGGATCCCCGCGCTGGGGATCCTGCGAAGAACGAGACGCTGTTAACGGCCCGGTGGCATCGCTACCGGGCCGTTTTGCGTTGCGAAAAAACAATCCACTCATTTTGATCCAGGTGCGGCTTTGCACTTTGGGGTCAGGCACGCCATATTGGTTTCATCAGCCATGTCGGGACGTCACCTCGGCTCCGACAGACGCGCGGGACGATAGGAATTTATAACAGCGGCCATGAGCGACGACGATAAGCGCGAGGATGACGGTACGGCGGCGGGTGTGATCGTCAAGGCGAAGCCGAAGACGAAGAAGCCCGCAATGTACAAAGTGCTGATGTTAAACGACGATTATACTCCCATGGAGTTCGTCGTTCTGGTGCTTGAACGGTTCTTTTCAAAGAATCGTGAAGAGGCCACGCGAATCATGTTGCATGTTCACCAGCGTGGGGTTGGAATCTGTGGTGTGTTTACGTACGAGGTCGCTGAGACGAAGGTGAACCAGGTAATGGATTACGCAAGGCGCCATCAGCATCCACTGCAGTGCACCCTCGAGAAGGATTGAGGCTTGAATGCTGTCGCGCAATCTTGAAAAGACTCTCCACCGTGCGCTCGACTACGCCAATCAGCGCCGGCATGAATACGCAACCTTGGAGCATCTGCTCCTGGCCCTGACCGAAGATCAGGACTCAATTGCGGTTTTCCGCGCTTGCGGCATCGATATCGACAAGCTGCGCCGAGAGCTCGCGCATTACCTCGACGCCGAGCTAACCAATCTGGTCGGCGCCCGGGCGGAGGAAGCGAAGCCGACCGCAGGATTCCAGCGCGTGGTTCAGCGCGCCGTCATCCATGTCCAGTCATCCGGCCGCGCCGAGGTCACCGGCGCCAATGTGCTGGTCGCCATGTTCTCGGAGCGCGAAAGCCATGCCGTGTTCTTTCTGCAGGAACAGGACATGTCGCGATTCGACGCGGTCAACTATATCAGCCACGGGATTGCCAAGTCGCCCGGCCGTACCGAGACCCGCCGGGTTTCGGGCGCCGACGAGGATGCGGGAGCGGAAAAAGTGGTCAAACGCGGCCATGAGGCACTCGACGCCTACTGCATCAACCTGAATAAGAAGGCCGCCAGCGGCAGGATCGACCCCTTGATCGGGCGTGAGACCGAGGTTGAGCGCACGATCCAGATCCTGTGCCGCCGGACCAAGAACAACCCGCTTTATGTCGGCGATCCCGGTGTCGGCAAGACCG
>CAIZEE010000502.1 GCA_903931835.1 uncultured Elstera sp. | reverse complement strand
TTTCATCGATGAAGGCGGTGGCCACCGGCAGCGTTGCGGCATTCAGGCCGTGCGCCTCAAGCGCCACGGTGCCGGCCGCGCCGACGATATGCACGGCCGTGGCCATGTTCTGCCAGTGGCCGCCGCGTATCGAATTGCCGCTGGAATTGAACGTGGCCTGGTAGCGTATGGCCACATCGATGCCGCCGGGGCCGCCGACGAAATTGCAGCCGGAAATGTCGAAATTCGACACATCGGTGAAATCGAACAGCACCTGCGCCGTGCTAGGGCCGGTGTCGCGCGACACGTCGCACCCCACCACGCTGCCCAGCGTGAGGGCGGCGGCCTGCACGGTGCCGAGCTGCGTGTTCAGTTCGCCGGCATGGATCCACAGGCCCAGCAGGGACGTTTTGCCCGCGGAATAGCCCACCCAGCCGGTTTGCGCGGTTTGCAGCCCCGATCCAGCTATATCCATTATTCCTGTCAGTGTATTGACGGTCGACATGATGCGGGTCTCGGCAATTCCGGCGGCTATCCCGGCAATTCCTGCCGGAAGCCTTGGCGGAACGCCGGGTCGAAAACTATCCAATATATTGAATTAAATGGATATTTCGACATGGGCGCCTGCAAAGGCCAAAACCTTAACGCAATTTAGGCGCCACTCCCGCCGTCAAATGCCCGCGCCCACCCTTGCTCGGCAGCTTCGTCCTGGGTGAACGCGCCCGACCCGGCAAATTGCGCCGCTCCGCCGCGACCACCTGCGACCTAAATCGAATCATATTTCATTTTTTCAATAGGTTAGCCGCACATTCCATTTGGCCTGTGCATTGCTTCCAAAAACCTGACCGGCCGTGTCTTCGTGCCCGGTAGAGCGAGGATGCAACTTGAACCCTGCGGCGACTTCAGTGGCCAGCCATTCTCAGCAGGCGCGAACCCACGCGTCGAGGGCCGCACGAACCCAGATTGCAAACGCCGCTGCCCAGGCTGGCTCGACGGATTTCGCAGACGCACCTGAATTTTCAGCCATTTTACCGGGCGGCCAAACGCTGGCCGCCAAAGCCGCGAGCGCCGCCGGGTCAGCGACGACCTCGGCTAGCCCCAAATGCAACCCCGCCTCGGACCTCAACGAAACCGCCCAGACCCAGGTTAGCCAAGCACAAACGCCTCAGATCCCAGTGTCTCAGGCCCAACCGTCTCAGGCCCAAGCCAGCCCCGACCCAACAACTTCTGGGCAGCTGAACCCGCAGGTTACACCCTCTGCCCAAGGCTTGGTCGGGTCCGGCGGATTGCAGACGACCCCTTCGCCCTTCACGCCCGCAAATGATGTAGCGCAAGGTCAGGCGAACCTGGATCCGGCGGCGGCGAGCGCGAAGGGCGCGACCGCGCTGTCTCCACAATCCCCGGCCAATCCACCTGCCCTGACCGGTCTACCGATCGAAACGGATGCCGATGGCGAGGTCACACCGGAGGCGATCGCAGCGGGCGAGGCTGCCGCAGGACAGGTCCCGACATCCCCCTCAGCGTCAACATCGCCCGCCTCCACCGCTTCAGCAAGCGCATCGGTCAAGTCCCCGAAGTCGAGCGAGTCTACCGCCAGTTACCTCGCGAGCCTCAGTGGACAAAAGGCGGACATCGAAGCGGGGCACACTGAACTGTCGTCGGCTGTCGCGGCTGTTCCCACCGGGGACCAGGGCGGAAGAGACGAGAATGCGGGCAGCCCGGCCAACCAAGAGGGTGGGACCTCGCCCGACGGTTCCGCCGCCGCGTCGAGCGGAGCACCTGACATCACCCCCCAAACCCCTGATCCCAGCGCACTCCTGTTTCAACCCCAGATGGCGCAGCAAGCGACGACACCCGCTCCCGCCGCGACGGCCACGCCCCAGACCGTCAATGCGCTGGCCGCCCAGATTGTGCAAAAGCTCGACGGTGCGGCGACGCGTTTTCAATTGACCTTAAACCCCGAAGGCTTGGGCAAGGTTGACGTCGCGATTGAGATTACCGCCAAGGGCTCAGTTTCGGCGACCTTGTCATTCCAGCATGCAGAATCGACCGCCGCCCTCTCCAGTCACGCCGACGCCCTGCGCCAAGCGCTCGCCGATGCGGGCTTAAATCTCAATCCAGAAGATCTCTCCTTCCAAACCGCATCCGGCGGCGCGGACGCGAATGGCGGTCAATTTGATCAAGCCTCACACGGACACCCCGGAAATCCAAGTGCGGGGCTCGCGGCGATGAGCCGGGC
>CAIZEE010000501.1 GCA_903931835.1 uncultured Elstera sp. | reverse complement strand
GGTCGTCATCTGTGACAATGCCTCGCTCGATCACACGGCTGAGGTGGTTCGGGAGATGTCGGACAGGCTGAAACGAATACGCTACATCCGGCATGAGACCAATATCGGCGCGTTCCGCAATTATAACGCCTGCCTCTCCCAGTCGCATTGCCGCTATCAATACCTGCTGTCGGATGACGATCGGATTTTCCCCGATGCTATCCGCACCGGGCTTTGGCATTTGGAGGCGGATCCACAGGCGGTTGCGGTTTTTGGCGCCTACGAGGATTTGAACGAGGCCGGCTCGGCCGCCTCGATCCAGGAGGTGGCCGAGCCGATCCGCTATACCAGCGAAGATCGGTTAAGCATGGTGCTGAAGCATTTTCTGCTCTGGCATCCGATCATGCGGACGGACGTGTTTCAGCGACATTGTTTTTATGATGATCAAACCTTCGGCTACTGGCGTCTCGTCGATCAGCTGATCGCGAACGGCCCGGTCTGGGTATTGCCGGATCATTTTTATCGACATCTGCCGACCGCCGAGCGACTGGAGACGGCGGGGATTGAGCCCTGGTACCTCGATTATCATCGTGCTGACTGGGAGCTGTTCGTATCCAAACTCGCCCCCGCGCCAGAAACAGGTGCCATTGCCGTCCAATTGGTCAACCAGCGCATGGATACGGTGTTGCTGAATGCGCAAGTCTGGGCGCGCAAGCTCGAAAGACCGTTGGTCGAGCGCGACTTCATTCTTCGGCGCGCCGCCTATGGTCAGGGATCGCCAGCCATCACGCTCGATTGGGAAATGCGCAGCCTGATGGCAGCGGCACTGGAGCGCGCTGTCGAACAATTGATGGTGACCGGCGCTAAACGCGTCTTTATCGAAAGCGGCGGGATGAACCTGCCCGCCTTGCGGCATCGGCTTGAGGATGCATTGCCGTCGGTGATGGTTCACGAGCTTGATGGCGACGATCTTAGTGCGCAGGAGACGGAACCCGGTGACGGTATCATCGCGGAAGATTGGGATGTGTTTGCCAGGCGGCGCGCCGCCGGCCATCCCGATCAGGGGGTTTGCCGCTTATCCTGGATGGATCTGATGGTGACGTTGCGCTTGACCACCGATCATGGTGTCCGCATCCTTCGCGGGCCCGATGGCACGACCCATCTGCTGCGTTTTTAGCGGGCGATTCATTTAGTCTGGGGCTGATTCACGGTTCACTTTGAACCGTTAAGGCCCTAGCGGGAGCGATTGACAACATGGCGAGTTCAACCAGCCTCGCGCGCTACACCAAGACCGCGATCGTGCTTCATTGGCTGATCGCGATATTGATCATCGGCAATGTGGTACTGGCGTTAAGCGTCGATGCCTTCCCCAAGGATTTTGAGCGCCCGATCATCAATCTGCATAAATCGATCGGCATTACCGTGTTGGGCCTTGCCATCATGCGCCTCCTGTGGCGCTTTGCGCATAAGCCGCCAGACCTGCCGGGGGCTTACAAGTCCTGGGAAGTGAAGGCGGCACATGCCGCGCATTGGCTGCTCTATCTGGTTATTTTCGCGCTGCCGCTTTCCGGCTGGGCGCATGATTCGGCGTGGAAGGGGGCTGCCGAAAATCCGATGTCTCTCTTCAATCTGATCCCGTTTCCGCGCATCTCCTTGATCATGGACCTCGATGCCGACACCAAGGAATATCTGCACGATCTGTTCTTCGTTATCCACAGCTCGTTCGCCTATCTCCTCTACGTGCTGTTCTCGCTCCATGTTGCCGGCGCCTTGAAGCATCAATTCATGGATAAGGAAGCCGAGCTGGAGCGCATGCTCCCGTAAACTCACGCGACTCGCGCGCCCTCGACCCAGACTTCGCGCACGACAGGCACGCTGCCCACTTCGGAGACCCGCACCACATCGCCGCGCTTGGCCGGCGCGATTTCGCCCCGATCGGTCAGACCGATCGCCTGGGCAGGGATCAGCGATGCCTTCGCGACCGCCTCGGGCAGCGCCATGCCATGTTTGCGGTGCAGCAGGAATACGCTCGTCATAAGGCTGGACGGGATGTAGTCCGATGAGATGATCTCGAGCAGCCCCTGACGCGCCAGATCGACTGCCGAAACATTGCCCGAGTGGGACCCGCCCCGCACCAGATTGGGCGCACCCATCAGCACCTTCATGCCGGCCGCTTTCGACAGCCGCGCCGCCTCGACGGTGGTCGGGAACTCGGCGATGACCATGCCGTCTGCGGCTGCTTCGTCGACATGTTCTGCCGATGCGTCATCGTGGCTCGCCAGCGGGATGCCCGCCTCGTGGCAGCGCGCCACGATCGCCTTGCGATTGGCGGCGCTATAGGCCTGCTGATTGGCGATCTGAAGGTCGATGAAGCCGGTCATCTCCTGGTCGGTGAAGCCGAACTTGCCCTTGTAGTAGAGGTAATATTGATCGAGTTTGGCGAATTGCCGCTGCCCCGGCGTGTGGTCCATGATTGAGACCAGCCGCAAGGCCGGCATGGCGGCGAAACGGTCATAGGTCTCGATCAGGCTCGCATAGCTGATCTCACAGCGTAGATGCAGCAGATGGTCAACCCGCAGCACGCGCTGCGACCCGGCCTCGGCAATCGCCTCTACCATTGTCACCAGATGGCTGATCCGGTTCGAATCCTGCCTGACATCGCCAACCGCCAAGGCATCCAGGACGGTGGTGATGCCGCTGGTCGCCACGGCTGCGTCGTGGGCGATCGCCGCCGATAGCCCGTCCCACAGCACGCCCGGACGCGGTGTGAAATGATGCTCCAGATTATCGGTGTGCAGCTCCACCAACCCCGGCAGCAAAAAATCTCCATCACAATCGATGGCGCCGGGCAGGGAGCTCCGTCCCTCGGACACATCCGCGATCAGGCCATCGCGCAGAGTGAGCGTGCCGGAGACGACGCGGTCGCTGGTCACGATCGCGGCATTGGTAAAAACCGTCTCACGCATGGGGTCAGCTCTACTCCGGCAACGGCCGCTGAAAATATCCGGCCAGGAAGCCGCGCCGCCACTCGGCAAAAAAGGGCGCTTCGACTCCGCGCCGCCAGGGGGCCGTCTCGATCGCGTGGCTGAGATAGGCTTCGAACTGCTCTGGCTTGGCACCGTTTTTCGACAAAACCATGCCGTGCCGGTGGCCTTCCTCCAGCGCTTCCTCTTCTGAGGCGAACGGGCGCGGTGTCTCGTCAGTCGTCACCATCATCTCCCTCGGGGTCGGGGCAGGAGACTAGTGCAGATCGCGTCTGCGGGGAATCCCCTTCAGCCAACTATGGGCCGATCGAGGCACCGGCTTGGAACCACGTATCGATCGCCTGCCGCTCCTCCGCCGTTATATTCGTCACATTGCCGAGCGGCATGGCCTTGTTCACCACGACTTGTTCGTGAATGCGGGTGGCGTAGCGCTTGATGTCCTCATCCGTGTCATAGGCGATGCCAAGCGGCGGCTCATCGATGCCGGCGTAAGTCGGCATCGATGAGTGGCAGGTCTGGCAACGCTCGGCGATGATGCGGCGGACCACGGGGAAGCTCGCCATGCCGTGACTGGTCGCTGGATTTGTCGCTGGCGCGGTGAACAGGGCCATGCCCAGGATGATCGCGCCGCAGCTGGAAACAGGAATTTCGGTGCCGAACCCGTCTTATGGGTCAGGTTGAAATGATGCCGGACCAGAAACCCGACGACGAACACGGCGGTCAGGACCAGCAGGGGATGGGGACCGGCGAAGGTGAAGGGATAGTGGCTGCTCAACATCACAAATACGACCGGCAAGGTCAGGTAATTGTTGTGCAGCGAGCGCTCCTTGCTCTGCTTGCCGAGATCGGCGGATGGCGTCTCGCCGGCCAGCAGCGCCGCCACGATCTTTCGCTGGTTCGGGATGATGATGAAAAACACATTGGCGACCATGATCGTGCCGACGAGGGCGCCGACATGCAGATAGGCGCCACGCGCGCTGAACACGTTCAGATAAGCGGCGCTAGCGGCAAACAGCAGCACCAGGCCCAACCCTGAAAGCAGCCGGCTGTTCCTGCCGATCGGCGAGCGGCATAGCAGGTCATAGACGATCCAGCCTCCGGCCAATGACGCCAGGCCGACTGCGACCGCTGCCCACGGCGGGAGAGTCATCACGGCCGGATCGATCAGATAGACGCCGGGCTTCAGGTAATATTCGAGCACCAGCAGGCCAAAACCGAGCAGCCAGGTGGAATAAGCCTCCCACATGAACCAAGTGAGCTCGGACGGCAGGGAGGCGGGGGCGACCAGATATTTCCGGATGCGGTAGAACCCGCCGCCATGCACCTGCCAGGCCTCGCCTGCCACGCCCGCCTCGGGCTCCGCACCCCCACGCAGGCTGAAATCCAGCGCGACGAAATAAAAGGACGATCCGATCCAGGCGATCGCCGCGAGCACGTGGCTCCAGCGCAGAACGAGCGTTATCCAATCCAACAGCAAGACGGCCACTTCTACCCCATCCTCTGAAATGCGTCGCCGCCCAGCAATGATTGATAGCGGACGCCCAGGTCCGGTTCAACATCGTTGGTTTCATTGGAAAATCTGGCCTGGGTGCGGCGTATTTTACGGGCGCAGCCTTCGGTTTACAAAACCGCCAGAACCATGTTTGCTTGCCTCAAGCTGGATAGCCGGCATTTGTCGGGGCGAAAATACGGGGGGACGTGATGACGGTTGGTCGGGGTTTAGGCGTTTTCTGTGGCTTGCTGCTGAGCTTTGGGCTGATGGCATCCGCCTTCGCCGATGACGCAGCACCGGTCGGTCGTATTCTCTTGCGAGCGGGTCATGTCCTAGATGTGAAGACCGGCACGGAGGCGGCCAACCAGACCATCATCGTGTCGGGCGACAAGATCGTTGCCATCGCCGCCACGGATGCCACGCCCAAACAGGCCGGCGACAGCGAGATCGATCTGAAATCGATGACGCTGCTGCCGGGGCTGATCGACGTTCATACTCATCTGACCGGCGATACTAATTTCGACTATTATCACGAGCTGTCCACCAGCGTCGCCAAAAGCGCCCTGATCGGCGCGCGCAACGCCAAGGTCACGCTCGAAGCCGGCTTCACCACGGTGCGCAATGTCGGCGCCGATGGCTATGCCGATGTCGATTTGCGGGATGCGATCAATGAAGGTTTGGTGGTCGGCCCGCATATGCAGGTAAGCGGCCCGCCGCTTGGCATCACTGGCGGCCATTGCGACGAGAACCTGCTGCCGATCGCCTATCATTTGCAAGGCGGCGGCGTGGCCGATGGCATTGAGGCTGTGCAGCACAAGGTGCGCGAGACGATCAAATACGGTGCTGATGTCATCAAGATCTGCGCGACCGGCGGTGTGCTGTCCAAGGGCGATGATCCCCAAGCCTCGCAATATACGCTGGAGGAGTTGAAGGCGATCGTCGCCGACGCCCATCGCCTGGGCCGCAAGACCGCCGCCCACGCTCATGGCGCACAGGGCATCCTGTGGGCCACGCTGGCCGGCATCGATTCGATCGAGCATGGCTCGTATATCAACGACGAGGCGATCACGGCGATGAAGCAGCACGGCACGTATCTGGTGCCGACCGCCTATCTCATTGATTGGATGCAGCAATCCGGGCATCTGCCGGAGTTCTATCAGCAGAAAATGCATGATGTGAGCGTGGTCGAAAAGACCAATATCAAGCACGCGATCGCCGCCGGCGTGAAGGTGGCGCTGGGCACCGACGCGGCCGTCTATCCGCACGGGCTGAACGCCCATGAGCTCGATGTCTATGTCAACCAGTTCGGTATGAAGCCGCTGGCCGCCCTGCAAACCGCGACGCTCAACGCAGCCGATCTGATGGGCTGGACCGACAAGGTGGGCAGCCTGGAGGCCGGTAAATGGGCCGATATCATCGCGGTTGTCGGTGATCCGCTAAAGGATGTCACGCTCTTGCAGAACGTCGCCTTCGTGATGAAGGCGGGGACTGTCTACAAGAACAGCGCAGCGCCGTGACGGTTCAGAACCAGGCCGGCTCTGCCGTGCCCAGGATGTGACTGAGGATCAATCCCTCAAGCGCGGCCAGCTCCGCAGTTCCGCGCCGGCGTGGGCGGGGCAGGTCGATTTTCTGGTTGAGGGTGATACGGCCCTTGTCGATCAGCACGACGCGGTCGGCCAGGGCCACGGCCTCGGCCACGTCATGGGTGACGAGAAGGGCGGTGAAGCCCTGGGTTTGCCAGACATGCTCGATCAAGGCCTGCATATCAAGGCGGGTCAGCGCGTCGAGCGCACCCAGCGGTTCATCGAGCAGCAGCAGGCGGGGCTCTGCCATCAAGGCACGGGCTAGCGAGACGCGCTGGCGCTGGCCGCCTGACAATACCGCCGGCCAGTCTCGGGGGCGCTGCTCCAAACCGACCGATCGTAACGCGGTGACGGCACGGCCCCGCCAGTCGCCTTGTTGGCCGATCCCGACATTCTCTAGCACGCGGCGCCAGGGCAGCAGCCTGGCGTCCTGGAACATCACGCGGGTGGTGGCGCTGACCTGATCGACCGGACGGCCATCGACCAGGACGAAGCCTTCCGTCGGTTGTTCCAGCCCGGCCAATAGGCGCAGCAGCGTGCTCTTGCCACAGCCGCTGCGGCCGACCACGGCCACGAACTCACCCGCCGCGATCGTGAGATCGAGACCGTGCAGGACTTCGGTTTCGCCGAAGCTCTTGCGCAGTCTCGAAATCCGGATATCGACGCCGCAGCTGGGAGAGCCGGCCCCGATC
>CAIZEE010000500.1 GCA_903931835.1 uncultured Elstera sp. | reverse complement strand
TGGCGCGGCGATCTGGATCGGTGGCATCCCGTTCTTCATCATGGCGCTGGCGCGCATCAAGGACGGTGCCGCATTGCGTCTGGTCGGCAAGCGCTTCTCGCAGATGTCCATGGTGAGCGTGATCGTCATCTTTGCCGCCGGCATGGGCATGTCGCTCGATTTCATCGGTTCGATTGAGGCGATTTACGGCACCGCCTACGGCATCATGGTATCGACCAAGGTGGTTTTGTTCGGGGTCTTGCTGCTGTTCGGCTTCGCTAATTTCCGCACGGTCGAGCGGCTGCGCAGCAATCCGATGACCTCCATCCAGCATATGCGGCGCTTTGCCGAGGTTGAGATCGGCATCGGTCTGACGGTGTTTTTTGCCGCCGCCTCGCTCACCTCACTGCCGCCGGCCAGCGATCTTACGCTTGATCGCGTCAGCATGACCGAGATCGTCGAGCGGTTGACGCCGCAATGGCCGCGCCTGTCCAGCCCCGATCACGACAAGCTCGCCTTGCCGGCCCTGCAGGCACAGCTTGATGCCGAGGCGGCCGCCAATAACGCTCGCCAAATCCCTCGCGCCTTCATCCCTGGCGGAGGTGATCTGGCGCCGCGCAATGCCGAGGATATCGCCTGGTCGGAATATAACCATCACTGGTCGGGTATCCTGGTTCTGGCGATCGGATTGCTGGCGCTCGCTGAGCGAACGGGGCGAGCGCCCTGGGCCAGAAACTGGCCGCTGTTATTCCTTGTGCTGGCGATATTCCTGTTCATTCGATCCGACCCGGAAAATTGGCCGATCGGCGATATCGGATTCTTTGAGAGCCTGCGCGATCCGGAGGTGGTGCAACACCGCATCTTCGTCGTCGCGATCACGCTGTTCGGCCTGTTCGAATGGGGCGTGCGCACAGGCCGCATCCTTAATCCGAAAGCCGCCTATGTCTTCCCGATCATTACCGCTGCCGGGGCCGGATTGCTGCTGACCCACAGCCACGCGATAGCCAATATCAAAGATCAGTTGTTAATAGAGATGACCCATGTGCCTTTAGCGCTGTTTGGCATCGGTGCTGGCTGGGCGCGCTGGCTTGAATTGCGGCTGGAGCCCAAGGATCGCAAGCTTCCCGCACTGATCTGGCCGATCTGTTTCGTGCTGGTAGGCATTATCCTGCTGACCTATCGCGAAGCTTAGGAAAGACGATAGATGGATCTGGTCCGCATTCTCGTCGCGATTGTCGATTTTTGTCGGCGGCATGCCTTGATCGTGGTGATCCCATCGATTCTGGTAAGCGCCGTCCTTGGCTATTACACCTCCCAGCATCTCGGCATCGACACCGATACGTCCAAGCTGATCTCGCCCGATCTGCCATGGCGCAAGCGCGAGGCTGCGTTCGACAAGGCATTCCCGCAGAACGCCAATCTGCTGGCCGTGGCGGTCGAGGCGCCAACCCCCGATCAAGCGGAGGATGCGACTGAAGCGCTGACCGCAGCGTTGCAGCCGCATACTGAGATTTTCAAGGTCGTGCGCCGTCCTGATGGCGGCGCTTTCTTCAAGCAAAACGGGCTGATGCTGCTGCCGCTATCTGACGTGCAAGCAGCGACCGAGCAGATGATCAATGCCCAGCCGCTGATCGGCGCGCTCGCGTCGGATCCCAGCCTACGCGGCTTGTTCACCGTGCTGTCGACCGCGCTTACCGGCGTTGAGCGCGGCGACGCCAATCTCGATTCGCTAGAGACGGCGCTGGGGCAAGTCGCCGACACTACGCAATCGGTCATCGATGGCAAACCGGAACGTCTGTCCTGGCAAAGCATCCTGACCGGACGCAAACCGCTGTCGCAGGAACTGCGCCGCTTCATCATGGTCCAGCCGGAGTTGGATTACGACGCGCTGCAGCCAGGGGCGAGAGCGAGTGCTGCCGTGCGCCAGATCGCCGCCGATCTGCATCTGGCGGAAAAATATGGCGTGCGCGTCCGGCTCACCGGACCGGTTGCCCTATCGGATGAGGAATTCGGATCGGTCGCCAAGGGGGCCGGATGGTCGACCAGCCTATCCTTCGCGGCGGTCTGTCTCATCCTGTTCTTCGCCTTGCGTTCCGCCCGGCTGATCGCAGCCATCCTGGTTACGCTGGTGGTCGGACTGATCACGACTGCGGCTTTCGCCACCGCTGCGGTCGGACATCTAAACCTGATCTCGGTCGCCTTTGCTGTCCTTTTCGTCGGCATCGCTGTCGATTTCGGCATTCAATTCAGCGTGCGCTACCGCGCCGAGCGGTTCGAGGCCGATGATCTGGGAGAGGCGCTGCGGCGTGCGACCGCCCGTGTAGGCGTTCCCTTGACGCTGGCTGCGGCGGCCACTGCGGTCGGCTTCCTGTCCTTCCTGCCGACCGATTACCTGGGCGTCTCGCAGCTTGGCCTGATCGCCGGCGTCGGCATGATCATAGCGCTTGCCCTCAACCTGACCCTGCTGCCCGCCTTGCTGGCCCTGCTGCGCCCGACCGGCGAGGCGGTACCCGTCGGCTATGCCTGG
>CAIZEE010000499.1 GCA_903931835.1 uncultured Elstera sp. | reverse complement strand
CGAAGGCGTGACTGTACGTGCATTGCTGGCAGCTTGCGGCAGCGACATCGTCTCGATGCGCGATGCGGCGCTGATTTCTCTTGCCTACGATGCAGGCCTGCGTGTGTCCGAATTAGTTGGCACCCAGGTCGCCGATTTGCGGCAGGTCGGTGACATGAGCGGCCGGCTTGAGATCGCCCATTCCAAGACCGATCAGGAAGGGCAGGGGGCTTTGGCCTGGTTGTCTCCCGATACCATGAGCAGGGTATCGGCCTGGCTGCTCGCCAGCGGGATCACCGAAGGCCCGGTGTTCAGGCGCATCAATCTGTTGTCGAATCCGGCCGGCGGAGAGGGGCAGCGCATCGTGCGCCACTTCATCGGCGATAAGGCACTGACCCGGCAGGGGGTGGTGGCGATCCTGCGCCGCCGGGTGTTCGAAGCGATCGATCTTGGTCACGTGGAACTCGAGCCGGGGATGGAAACCGAGACCGTTCGTGCCCTGAGCGCACATTCGTTCCGGGTTGGGCTGACGCAGGATCTGTTCGCCGCCGGAGAGGATGGCGCCGGCATTGCCCTGGCGCTGCGGTGGTCTTCGTCGACGACGGCGTTGCGCTATGCGCGAGAGCTTACCGTGGGCAGCAATGCCGCAGCGCGGGTTCTGGGCAAGCTGAGGCAGGAGGCGTCCTGATGTTTACCGAGCGCAAGGATGTTGCGGGCGCCCCGAGTGCGCGCACAGGCAGGGCGCGCAAGGCGTTCGAGGCCCAGCTTGATGCTGCGCTGGGTGAGCGGATACGGGCAGATGGGGCCTGTGCTTGCGTCATCTGGTCGGCGCTGACCAATGTCACTTGGCATGGCCCCGCCGCGGGGTCGTGCGGTATTCCCCCCGCGAAGCTGGTGATTGTGGCCTGGGTGTGAGAGGAGGGTGATACCATCAACTGGTTTTGCGGTGACTTTCCAGGCCAGGTCGCCGATTGGATCAGCACCGCCATGGCTGGGTCAGGTTGGAATTGGGTAACGGCATAGCTGGGCAGCGCATCTCGCCCCGGAGACCATGAAGACAAGTGCCTGGGAGCAGGGTGCAGCCTACTTTGGCGCGGCGGTCATGTGTGTGGTCGGGAAAATGAAGTCAACTTTGGCACGTCACAGACTGGGGGTGTCACGTGAGTCAGCCGGCCTTGCAGTGCTCCCCAGGCCAGACTGGCCTGCGTGCGCGGGGCCATCACCGCTTCGCAGGGGGCGTCTTTCTCCGACTGGAGGGGGTGGAACAGAGGGGCGAGAGCTTCACAATCGGGCATGTAACCCAAGTCTAGTCAAATGGACTTAGCTGCGCCAGTGCTATCACGACATTTTATCCACTAATGATAATGGAAACTTACATATAGTGACATGGCTGTTTTGGGCTGCTAGGCCCTGCCGATGCGCGGGAAAGCAGCCATAAAGTTTGACGCGCAGCGTTCCCTCATACGGATGCCGCCTGCCGGCGAGATCGTCACTGTGCTGGCGCCGGGGCAAGGCACGCTGCCACGTCGGCGCTCGCGAAAGGGTCCGACGACGACCGAGCGGCTCGTCGCGGTGCTGGCCCCACTGCTCGACGACAGCGTTGCCATTGCCGAACTGAATTTTACCAAGGCGCTCGAGGCGCGCAGCCCCGCGACCCTGCGGGCGATGACCAGCGACCTTGCCAGCTATGCCGCGTTCGCCGCGGAACTTTGTGGGCCAGCTCTGCCGGCGTCGGCCGAGCAGCTGACGCGTTGGGTCGATCACCTTGAGGCGCAGCGCCAAAAGCCCTCGACGATCGCGCGCAAGTTGGCGACCCTGGCGACGGTCCATGCGCTGGCCGGATTACCCTGCCACTGTTCGAGCTCGTTGGTGCGCGACGCGATGCGAGGGTTACGCCGCCGCAATGGCACCGCGCAGCGGCAGGCGGCGGGTTTGCGCCTGGGCGATGACATCGGCAACGGCGCGATTGCCAGCTTTACCGTCGCCAGCCTGCTCGAGGTGTGTGGCACCGATCTTCCCGGCCTTCGCGACGCGGCGCTGATCTCGCTGGGCTACGATGCGGGCCTGCGCGTCTCCGAGCTCGTCGCCGTTACCGTCGAGGCCGTTGCCGTTCAGGACAATGGCAGCGGGGTTCTGGAAATCGGTCGCTCGAAGACGGATCAGGAAGGGCAGGGGGCTTTTGCGTGGCTCTCCCCCGAGACGATGCGGCGCGTTGCCGCCTGGCGAGCGGCGGCGGCGATCCGATCGGGGCCCCTGTTTCCGAGAATTGGCATCGTCCGCCAGAAGGCGAGGGCGGCTCGGCGTGCGCTTGCTGTCAGCGATCTCGCCTATAATGCGAGGTTGGACATGGAGCAGATGGCAGCGCAGCCGCTGCGGCTTGCCACAACGACCTATAGCGTGGGGACCGAAGCGCTTACGCCCACAGCGGTCCGCGCGATCCTCAAGAAGCGCGCGCTTGCCGCCGCCGATCAGGGCTTGGTCAGCCTGTTCGGCAACGATCTCCAGCGCGCCCTCGACGCCATCAGCACGCATTCGCTTCGTGTCGGCCTGACCCAGGACTTATTCGGCAATGG
>CAIZEE010000498.1 GCA_903931835.1 uncultured Elstera sp. | reverse complement strand
GGCGGGCTATTTTTATGGAATCCGACCCAAGCCGGTAACGGCTATCGGAAGATGGGCGTGACCGTCCCGAACATATCACTATCGATTTCACCGGATGGAGATCGCATCGCCGTCTCGACCGGGTCCGGCGTATCGATCTTCGCAATTGAGTAACCGACGACAATCGCTCGAGCCCGCGTGCCATCCATCCAATCCCGGCACCAGCCGGTTTTCCCCTTGCCAGAGCAAAGCGGCTCCGGTCATTCTTGAAATCATATGAAACAGGCTGCTTCCCGCATTCTAACGGCGCTCGCCCTGACCCTGATTTTGGGCGGCACACCTGCCTTTGCCGATTATTGCGGGTCCGGCAAGACCGTCACCTTCGCCGGCGTCGATTGGGAAAGCGGGGCGTTCCTGACCGAGGTGATGTCGGCGCTGCTCAACCGGGGCTATGGCTGCTCGGTCGACAAAATCCCCGGCAATACGGTGACGCTGGAACAGGCGACCGCCAATGATCAGGTGCAGATCTTTGCCGAGGAATGGATCGGCCGCAGCGATGTTTGGAACAAGGCTGCCGCAGCCGGCAAGGTGAAGGGCATCGGCAACACGGTCGACGGCGCCACAGAAGGCTTCCTGGTGCCGGAATACGTGATCAAGGGCGATCCCGAACGGAACATCAAGCCGATTGCGCCAGACCTGAAAAGCGTCGAACAGCTAAGCGATCCCAAATACGTGAAACTGTTCCAGGATCCGGAGGAGCCGTCGAAGGGCCGCATGCTCAATTGCCCGTCGGGCTATTCCTGCGAGGTGGTGACGACGGCCAAGCTCGAAGCCTATGGCCTCAACGACTATTATACCAATTTCCGTCCCGGTACGGGGGCGGCATTGGAGGCGGCGATCACGTCTGGCTATCTGCGTGGCGAGCCGATGCTGTTTTATTTCTGGTCGCCCAGCTCGCTCATGGGCCGCTACAAGGTCATCAAGCTGGAAGAGCCGCCCTTTGACGAAGCGTGCTGGAAGCAGCTCACCAACTCCACGATCAAGCATACGATCGGCTGCGACTGGCCGGCGACCAAGATCGCCTATGGCGTGAACACGGAATTCGCCGCCGAGGCGCCGGAGATCATCGCGATCTTAGAAAAGGCGACCTTCCCGATCGCCGATATCAATGCCGCACTCGCGGTCATGCGCGAGCAGCGGATCGAGGCCAAACCGGCCGCGATCACCTTCCTGAAAACCCATGAGGCGTTGTGGGGAAAATGGGTTACGCCGGAGGCCAAGGCGAAGATCGAGGAGAGCCTGAAGACGGAGACAGAGTTCCCGAATACCTTTGCCTACTCGATCCGCCAACCGGTCAACGACTTCGTCGAACGGGTCGTGACCAAATACGGATCGGTGTTCAAGACGATTTCGAGCGTGATGCTGAAGCTGATCGTGCTGCTGGAAACGCTGCTGCGCGCCGCACCCTGGTGGCTGATGATCCTGATTTTCATGGGATTGGCCTGGGCCGGCACCAGACGCTGGGTATTTACCGGCGTGATCGGCCTCATGATGTTCACGATCGGCGCGTTGGGCCTGTGGGATCTGATGGTGCAGACGCTGGCGCTGATGCTGACGGCGACCCTGGTATCGGTTGTGCTGGGCATCCCGATCGGCATCGCGGTCGCCAAGAACAAGACCATGCGCGTGATTACCCTGCCGCTACTCGACGTCATGCAGACCATGCCGAGCTTCGTCTATCTGATCCCGGTGCTGATGCTGTTCGGATTGGGCAAGGTGCCGGCGATCTTCGCGACGATCATCTATGCCGTGCCGCCGCTGATCCGGCTGACCGCACTTGGCATCAACCAGGTCGACAGCGAAACGACGGAGGCCGCGACCGCCTTCGGCGCCAGCCCCTGGCAATTGCTGATCGGCGTCGAGTTGCCGCTGGCGCGCCCCAGCATCATGGCCGGCGTCAACCAGACGATCATGATGGCGCTGTCGATGGTGGTCGTGGCGTCGATGATAGGGGCCCGCGGTCTCGGCGAACAGGTGCTGAACGGCATCCAGACGCTCGATGTCGGCAAGGGGCTGGAGGCCGGGATCGGCATTGTGCTGCTGGCGATCGTGCTTGATCGGATCACCCAGTCCTTCGGATCGGCCCGTGTCTGAGACAAAAATCGAAATCCGCAACGTCTACAAGGTGTTCGGAGCGAAGCCCGAGCGCGCGATCCAGCTTGCCAAGGAGGGCCGTGACAAGCAGGCAATTCTGGCCGAAACCGGCTGTAGCGTTGGGCTGAACGATGTCAGCCTCAACATCCCGGCGTCGGAAATCTTCGTCATCATG
>CAIZEE010000497.1 GCA_903931835.1 uncultured Elstera sp. | reverse complement strand
TTGCGCGCCGCCAGTTGCTCCACAATGGCAATGGCATAGCGCTCGGCACCGCCGCCGGTCGCGACAAAATTTCGGCTTAGAACAGCAATGCGCATTGGAGACCTGTGGTGCAGCGCTGATACAGTCAAAGCAACACGATGTCGTACTGTTCCTGCGCCATGGCCGACTCGCTGTGCAAGGAAACAGGCTTGCCGATGAACTCGCTCAATCCGGCGAGGTGCTGGCTTTCCTCGTCCAGAAAAAGCTCAATTACTTTTGGCGACGCGACGATCCTGAATTCACGCGGTGTGAACTGCCTGGCCTCCCGCAAAATTTCCCGGAATATGTCGTACGCCACGGTGCGGGCGGTCTTGACGATGCCCTTGCCTTCACACACGGCACACGGCTCGCACAGCATGTGGGCAAGCGACTCGCGGGTGCGTTTGCGGGTCATCTCGACCAGGCCCAGTTGCGAAAAATTTCCGGCCATGGTTTTGACGCGGTCACGTGACAATTGCTTGCGAAACTCGGCCAGCACCGCGTCCCGATGGTCTTCCTTGGCCATGTCAATAAAGTCCACGATGATGATGCCACCCAGGTTTCGCAGCCGCAACTGGCGCGCAATCGCCTGCGCCGCCTCCAGATTGGTTTTGAAAATCGTGTCGTCAAAATTGCGTGCGCCAACGAAGCCGCCGGTGTTAACGTCCACCGTGGTCAGCGCTTCGGTTTGATCGACGATGACGTAACCACCCGACTTCAGGTCAACTCGGCGCGCCAGCGCCCTGGCGATTTCCTCGTCGATGGAGTAAAGATCGAAAATGGGTCGCTCGCCTTTGTAGTGCTGCAGTTTTGCCGCGGCGGCGGGCATGAATTCCGCGCCAAACGCCTTCAACGCCTCGAACTGTTCTCTGGAATCTACGCGAATGGTCTGGGTCCCTTCGCTTACCAAATCGCGCAATACCCGCTGCATCAGGCTCAAATCCTGGTGCAGGATGGAGCACGGGGGCTGGCGCACGGACGCATCCCGGATACGAGCCCACGCCTTGCGCAGGTAGTGGATGTCATCGGCCAACTCCTGGTCGGTGGCATCTTCGCCATTGGTTCGCAAAATAAATCCGCCGCCCTCGGCGCCTGCCAGGGCCTGCATGCGGGCTCGCAAGTCTTCGCGCTGGGCGTGGGGTATTTTTTGCGAAATTCCCATGTGGTCGTCCTGCGGCAAAAATACCAGCAACCGGCCTGCAATACTGATTTGCGTTGACAAACGCGCGCCCTTGGTGCCGATCGGGTCCTTGATGACTTGCACCATCAGCGCCTGTCCTTCGAACACCTGTTTTTCGATCGGAATTTGCGCGTTCGCGGTGCGCGCGGCGCTGATGGTCTCGCCCTCCTGCGGCGCGTGCCAAACATCGGCCACGTGCAAAAAAGCGGCCCGTTCCAGTCCGATGTCGATGAACGCCGACTGCATGCCCGGCAACACCCGCGCAACCTTTCCCAGATACACGTTGCCAACCAGGCCACGCTCGAGGGACCGCTCCACGTGCAACTCTTGAACCGCTCCAAACTCCACCAGCGCGACGCGTGTTTCCTGCGGTGACCAGTTGATCAAAATATCTTGTTGCATGTGTTTCAGTCCAATGCGGCGAGCAACTGCGCCACCTCAAACAGCGGCAGGCCCATGATTCCAGTGTAGCTACCGCTGATACGGGCTATGAAGGCGGCTGCCCTGCCCTGCACCGCATAGGCACCGGCTTTACCCATAGGCTCCCCCGTCTCGACGTATTTGCTGATTTGCGCGGGCGACAGGGTCGAAAATGTGACTTTGGACTCATTCAGGCCCAGCCATGTTCTGCCATGCCAACCGACCGCCACAGCGGTCAGCACGCGGTGCGTCTTGCCACTGAGGAACTGCAAAATGCGCCGCGCATCTGCCGCGTCCCGGGGTTTCCCAAGAATGCAAGCGCCCAATGCCACAGTGGTATCCGAACACATCACCGGCGCCTGCGCCAGACCCCGCGACTGAAGCCGCTGCAACGCGGCATGCAACTTGAGTTGCGTGACGCGTTGCACATATTTCCTGGGCGCCTCGCCCGGCACCGCAGTTTCCAGCGATTCGGCGTCTTCCTCTTTGTCGGGCAGCAGCAATTCGTGGCGCACACCGATCTGAGTCAGCAACTGGCTTCGCCGCGGACTTTGTGAAGCTAGGTAAATGAACTCGTGCATGGCGGCGGCTATTCGCGGTGGTAAGGGGTGATTGGCGTTGATCGCCGAGGCCGGGGTGC
>CAIZEE010000496.1 GCA_903931835.1 uncultured Elstera sp. | reverse complement strand
GCACGTCAAGAATGCCGGCGACTATCTGTTCGGCGTGCGCCACCCGGATGGGTTGGTGAAGGTCGCGGCCGAAAGTGCGATGCGCGAGATCATTGGCCGGACACCCATTCAGCAGGCGCTGACCGACGGCCGCGCCAAGATCGAGCAGGATAGCGAGGTGCTGCTTCAGGCGCTGCTCGACAAATACGGTGCCGGTATTGAAATCCGCCAGATCCAATTGCTTGCAGTCGACCCGCCTGCCCCGGTGGTCGACGCCTTCAACGATGTGCAGCGCGCGCGCCTTGACCGCGACCGTGCCAGCAACGAGGCAGAAGCCTATAGCAACGACATTATTCCGCGCGCCAGAGGCGATGCCGAACGGCTGAACCAGGAAGCGCAGGCCTATGCCCAGGAGGTGATCAACCATTCCGAGGGCGACGCCAAACGCTTCCTGTCGGTGCTCGACGCCTATCGCGCCAACAAGGATGTGACGGCGGAGCGCATCTATCTGGATACGATGGAAGAGGTGCTGAAGAACGCGAACAAGATCGTGCTCGATCGTGAAGGTGGGGCCGGCAGCGTCCTGCCCTATCTGCCGCTGCCTGGCCTAAAGCCGCGCCCTGACAAAGCCCCGGAGAAAGCCCAATGACCCGCCCGATTTTCATCGCGGCCGGCGTTATCGTGCTGGCCCTCATCGTCACCGCCTACAGCACCTTCTTCATCGTGCCGCAGACAGCCCAGGCGCTGGTCCTGCAATTCGGCGAGCCGCGCCGCGTGGTCGCCGAACCCGGCCTGCATATGAAGGTGCCGTTCACCCAGGACGTCATGTTCTTCGACCGCCGGCTGCTCGATATCGAGCCCGCACCCCAGCCGGTCACTTTGTCCGACAAGAAGCGCATCGAGATCGACGCCTATGGCCGCTATCGCATCGTCGATCCGCTGATCTTCTTCAAGACGCTGAACAGCGAGGCGATCGGCGATGGACGCCTGACCTCGATCATCATCTCGAGCATCCGCCGCGTGCTCGGATCAAGCACGCTTGACGGGCTGCTATCACCCGACCGCGAACGGATCATGGGCGAAATCCAGCGCGAGGTGCATGACGCGGCCGAACGCTTTGGCATCGACATGATCGAGGTCCGCTTGCGTCGCGCCGATTTGCCCGACCGCACGACTGAATCCGTGTTCCAATTGATGCGATCGGAACGCGACAAGGAAGCCCGCGAGCTGCGCGCCGAGGGCGATGAGAAGGCCAAGCAAATCCGCGCCCAGGCGGAATCGACCAGGCGCATCATCATCGCCAAGGCGGAACGCGACGCCCAGATCACGCGCGGCGAGGCCGACGCCAAGGCGAGCAAGATCTATGCGAACGCCTTCGCCCAGGACCCTCAATTCTATGCCTTCTATCGCTCGATGGAAGCGTACCGGAATGCATTGGGGGCGAGCGACACGACGTTCATGCTGTCGCCGGGCAATGATTTCTTGCGGTATTTTGGAAACGGCAAGACGAGTGCTGTGGGGGCTGCTCCGAGACCCTAAACAGTATCGATCGTGTGCCGGGTTGACGGCGTAATCCGCCACCGAAAATGTTGCCTACTTATGGGCGATACACAACTTCACGGACGCAAAAAATAATAGTACCATCCTTCTGGTAGTATGCGGCTTGAGCCGGCGCGAGGTTTGATCCCGCATAACTGACTTCCACTGTCGCGCGACGGGGGGCTGGAATGTCGGCAACGGGAGATGTCGCGGGCAAACCGCGCAAATGGTGGCGGTTTGGCTGGCTATGGCGTTTTATCTCGCCACCCGCCGAAATTGACGCGCAATCGGTAATCAGGCAAGAAAAACAGGCCATTGAGAGCGCGATAAACAAAACGCGCCCATGGCTCTTTGGTCTTGCCCTGTCGGGTGGCGGGATTCGTTCCGCATCCTTCGCCATGGGGGTGATGCAATCGTTGGAGCAATGGGGCGTTATTGGGCGCCTTCACTACCTATCCACGGTGTCCGGCGGCGGGTATGCGGGAGCGTCCTATACCTGGTTTCGGTCCCGCGGAGTCGCGTTCCCCTTCGGCACGGTGGGTCAGGGCAGCCGCAGCGCGGCCAACGATACCGGCACCAAGATTCTTTCCTTCATTAGGCTTAACGGCAACTATCTATTCCCAAAACGGGAATATGGACTTCTGTCGGCCGTTGGAATGGTCAGTTGGTCTGTCCTCTGGTCGCTGCTGATCTATTCGATTTTGATATTCGCGGTAGTTTTGCTCCTCTACGGCGTGGCGCCGTTTGCGGTGGCGTCATTCAATGACTTCGTGTTCACACACCTGGAAACTTGGCTGTCGTATTCGCTTATGTCTCACGTCCCATATTCTTGGCGAGGCGACCCATACCCCTGGAGGCCGACGGCTTTTCTGGAGCTCGCGTCGCTCCTTACCGGAG
>CAIZEE010000495.1 GCA_903931835.1 uncultured Elstera sp. | reverse complement strand
GGCCGGTGCCAAGCTGAAGGGGATATTGGCGCTGGGCGGCGGTACCGGCGGTCCGGATGATCAATCGGGTGGGCTGACCTTTCTGGTTACGGAAACCTCGACGATCAAAACCGTTGCCGATCTCAAGGGCCGCAAGATCGTCACAACGCGCGGGTCGATCGGCCATTTCATTGCGCTGGCCGCTTTGCGCAAGGCCGGGGTGAAGCCGGACGAGGTTACCTTCGTTTTCCTGTCGCCAGCCGATGCGCGCCTGGCCTTGGGGCGGGACGGGCTGGAGGCCTGGGCGGTCTGGGATCCTTATGTCGCCTTGTCGGAGGTTGAGGGCGGCTATCGCGCCCTGTTCAACGGCCGCCGCCTCGTGACCTCCAACAGCTTTGTCATCGCCACCGACTCAGCACTCGCATCGAAACGCCCGATCATCGCCGATTACCTGAGCCGCTTGGAAAAGGCGATGCGCTGGCAGGACACGCATGGTGCGGATTATGCCGAGATCCTGTCCAAACTGACCCGACTGCCGGTCCCGGCCGCGCTCAAGCTCGTCTCGCGCGGTTTGCGCAAACCAGCACCGATGGATGATGTGGTCGATGGCAATCTGCGCCTGATCAACGAGGTCTATAGCGAGGTCAAGATGATGCCTGCGGGGCTCGATTTGGCGAAAGCGCTGGATCGGAGTTTTCCGCTGAGCTGATTCCGCTAAAGATGTCGAGCAACGATGGTTGTGCCCGTCTCATCCGGTACGTATTCAACGGGGACAGGGACCCTTTCTTTACCGCAAACATCAATCGTCCAGATCTCACGCCAGGGCCTACCTTGATTGGCCTGGAATTTTGCTTTCAGGTTTGGTTCACCGAAGAATTCAACGAATTCCGTATTGATAATTTTGACTTGCTTGCAATCGCGGATCTTCAGGGTCGCCGCACTAAAAACATACATGACTGTATCGCGGGCCAGCGTTGGGTCGGCCTTTGTCGTGCCTGGCATGCCGAACACGGAAATGTTGTTGCCGGATTTGAAGCCGGTCAAAATATTCGTAATCAATGTGTTTCCGCATCCGGTTACCCGAGAGCGTTCGGTCAGTAGCCCACCGGTCACATGCCCAGCTTCGTCAATATTTAATGGCCCGTAGGAGCTGACAGGGCCCGTCAACTCGAACTTTCCTGTCGAGCAGTCGAAAATCTTGGAAAACCCATCTAGCGCGGCTGTTTTGAGCGCGTTTTGATGGGCGGCGTCGCCCATTAATTTCACCACTCGTTGCTGCAATATGGCGGCATCCGGATTGACTGGCGTGGGTTCGGCCGCCAGGGTGATTGACGCGATCATGACAGTTAGGAAAATTGCGATCATGCCAACGATCGGGCGGATTAAACTGCTCCGGATGTTCATCACTCACACACCAATTGCCTTGGATTATCGCCTGAACCGAGCAGACGTTATATCAGCGTATAGTTGTGGCGAGTGATTCCGTCAAAGCCTATCTGTAGTTGCGAAATCGTCGAAAAATTGCTGCTTTCTGCCGCGCGGTAAACCATTGGAGCCTGCTATGAAGCACCGTATCGTCGGGTTACTCGCCACGTTTTTTGTGTTCGGAGCACCCGCACTCGCCATGGCCGAAGACCGCATGCCGCCGATCCCGCCCGCGCAATATGACGAGGCGCAGAAGAAGGCCGCCGAGGAGTTCCTGGCCGCGCGCAAGACGCCCGTGTTCGGCCCGTTCGACGTGTTGATGCGCAGCCCCGAATTCATGTCGACGGCGCGGGCGATGGGCGATTACCTGCGCTACAAGCCTGCGATCGGCACAGTGCTGTCGGAGTTTGTCATTCTGATCGTCTCGCGCGAATGGGCGCAGGATTATGAGTGGTATGTGCATGCGCCCATCGCAGCCAAACAAGGCATCTCGAAGGAGATCATCGATGCAATCAGGGAGGGACGCCGGCCGCCAGGCATGAGCGATGATCAGGTGATCGTCTATGACCTGGTCGACGAGCTGAACCGCACCCATCACGTGTCGGACGCCACATATGACCGCGCGGTGAAACGATTTGGCGAGAAGGGGTTCATCGATATTACCGGGATCGCTGGGTACTATACGCTGCTGGCGATGACGATGAATGCCGCACGCTCACCATCCGCTCCGGATGGATCAAAATTGCCTCGATTTCCGGATTAATGCCGTCTACTACCGGCTTGTTCCTTGCTAAGAATTCTCTACCAGAGTAGGAATTTAACTAGCTTGGTACGCAGGATGGTTTATGTCGGACTCTGCAGAACTTCCGCCTCCAGAAGTCGCCTTCAGGTCAGAGCGTGATGTCGCCCGCGGCCTGACTGCCGCTTATGTACTAGGGTTGGCGCTGATCGCGATCCTTGCGATCGTCAGCCATTTTATCCTCAATAATATCATCTTTGATCAGCGCGACGCAGCGACCGTCATCAATGTTGCTGCCCGCCAGCGCATGTTGACCGAAGAGATAGGCCTGCTTGCGACCGATCTTCATGCCGGTGACGAGACGGCGCGCGCGCCGCTGATGGAAGCAGCCGCCTTGATGCGGCGGTCTGAAGATGCGCTGGTCCATGCCGGCGATCTCGGGATCAGCCATATTCTGCAATTGGGCCAGCGCCAATATTATTACGAAGGGACGGCCGCACTCGATCCGGCCATCCGCACCTTCCTTGACGTCGTTCAGCGCTATGTGAAGCCGAGCTCGGCCGAGGATGGGGAGGCGGCGTATCGCAGTCTTCAGACCTCCGTCCGCATCATGCTGCCGCCGGCGCTTGATCATGCCGTCTCGCTATTTGAGGATGAGGCCAATCGGCGTGTCGACTGGCTGCGCACGGTTCAGGCGATCGTTTTGGCGGTCTTGCTGGTCACCCTGGTGCTGGAAGGGTTTTTCATCTTCCGACCGCTGGTTCGCAAGGTGCAGGCGCATGCCAAGCATCTCTATGACATCGCGACCTCGGATGAGTTGACCGGCCTTGCCAACCGCCGTCATTTCATGGATCACGCGCAGCGTGCTTGGCTGCTCGCCCGCCGGAACAAGGAGCCGTTTTCGGCCTTCATCGTCGATATCGACCATTTCCGTCGCGTCAATGATTTTGGCGGGCACGAGGTCGGCGACCAGGTGTTGCGCCGCTTTGCTGAGATTGCGACGGATACGCTGCGCAGCAGCGATCTGATGGGCCGCATCGGCGGAGAGGAATTTGCCCTGGTGTTGCCGGATATGCAGAGCGAAGGGGCGGCTCTGGTGGCGGAGAAGCTTCGCCAGGCAGTGGCGGCCGAGCGCAGCGAGACCTTGCCCCGCATGACGGTGAGCGTCGGTGTCAGCACGGTGATGCCGGAGGATAAGAGCGTCGAGGACGTGCTGCGCCGCGCCGACGTGGCACTGCACGAGGCAAAACGCGCCGGACGCAATCGCGTCGCGTCCTAGGGGCTGCTACCACATCGCCGCCTTATGCCGTCCGCCGCACAAACGCCCTCTCGCCTGTAGCCTGCAACGCGCTACATTATCGCCGACATTAAGGAGTGCTGAGTGAGCGACGTGCCGTTATGGGATGCTGTCCGCGACTATATCCGCATCGTCATCGAGGAAATCGAGGTAGAGGTGCGAGTTGGCCTGCATGCCTGGGAACAGCATGCCGAACGGCCGAACCGGCTTCTGGTCAATGTCGATCTTTATGCGCATCTGCCGCCGCTATCGGAGCGGCCGACCGCCGATACGCTCGTCGATTATGATCCGGTGCGCCAGTTCGTCCGCGCCTGGTCGACGCGCGAACACACTGCCTATCTTGAGACATTGGGCGATGAGTTGACGCAGTTCTGCCTCGCCTTGCCATTCGTTGAGGCTTGCCGGATTGCGATTCTGAAGCCTGATATTTTCAACGACACCAAGTCGATCGGGATCGAGCTTTATCGGCGGCGCCAGCCATGAGCGGCCAACGCACGGTTCTGGTCACCGGTGGCGGCCGGCGCATCGGTGCTGGTATTGCGACCAGTTTGGCGACGCGCGGCTATCACATCGTCATCCATTATAACTCCTCCAGCGAGGGGGCGGAGCAGATCCGCCGCAGCATCCGCGACGCCGGCGGCACCTGCGATATAGTGGCAGCAGAACTCACCGATCGCGCGGCCCTGACCAGCCTGATCGACCGCGTGCGCGACATGGTTGGCCCGGTCGACACATTGATCAACAATGCCTCGGCCTTTGCGCTCGACCATCTCGATACGCTCGATTGGGAATTATGGGACCGGCATCTCGCGGTCAATCTGGCCGCACCCGCCTTTCTGTCGCGCGACTTCGCCCGGCAGACGGAAGTCTCGGACGGAGTCATCATTAATATCATCGACCAGAAGGTCGATAATCTGAACCCGGATTTTCTGTCCTACACGATCAGCAAGGTCGGGTTGAAGGGCTTGACGCAGGTGCTCGCGATGGCGCTGGCGCCGCGCATTCGGGTTTGCGGCCTGTCGCCCGGCCTGACCCTGATCAGTGGCCGGCAGACGCCCGAATCCTTCGAACGCGCCTTCCGTTCGACGCCGCTCAAGCGCGGCAGCACGATCAAGGAGCTGGTGCGCGGCGTGGAATTCATCATCGACACGCCTTCTTATTCAGGTCAGGTGCTAACGATCGATGGCGGCGAAAGCCTGCAGCGGCGTGCGCGGGACGTGTATTTCGACACGGCGGAGGAGTAAGCTCGGCGGCAACATTCTGAGTGAACTTTAATCTTCCTCTTATGTGCCTTTCATCTTCGTGCTCTAGGCCTATCCCGTACGGCGTCTTTCCGTTTTCCCACTGGGCGACAGGCAGGCTATGCGGATTTTGGTGGTTGAAGACGAGGAAAAGCTCGCAAGCATCATCGCTCGCGGTCTTAGGGCTGAGAACTATGCGGTCGACATCGCGCTGACTGCGGCGGATGGGCTGCATCTCGCCACCACCACCTATTTCGACCTGATCATCCTCGATCTGCTGCTGCCCGATTTTCCGGGCACGAGCCTGCTGCGCCAGCTGCGTCAGCAACGCCAGGAAGTGCCCGTTCTCGTTCTGACCGCGCGCGGCGAACTCGATGTGAAGGTCGAGAATTTTGAGGCAGGTGCGGATGACTATCTGACCAAGCCGTTTGCCTTTGCCGAGTTTCTGATGCGGGTCAGGGCGCTGCTGCGCCGCAGCCCGGCAACCAAGTCGAGCACAATCAAGGTCGGTGATCTGGAGCTTGACCGGCTGACCCATCAGGTGCGGCGCGCCGGCCACAAGATCGAGCTCAGCCCCAAGGAATATAGCCTACTCGAATATTTCGCGCTTAATGCCGGGCGGGTGCTGTCACGCTCGATGATCATCGACCGGGTGTGGGACCAGTCCTTCGAAGGGCTGACCAATATCGTCGATGTCTATGTCCGCCAGCTCCGCCGCAAGATTGATGAAGACTATGAGACCAAGCTGATCCGTACGGTGCGCGGACTCGGCTATTCGATCGGGGCTGATGCCGACGCATGAACCGCCGCTCGCTCACTTTTCGGCTGGTTTCCTGGTATTGCGGGCTGCTGCTGGTGCTCGGCGTCGCCTTCGCCGCCTATACCTATACCGGTTTCTCGCGCTATCTGCGGGAGACGCTGCAGGCGACGCTGACAACGCGCGCCGAAGTGACTTGGGATGTCGCGCGCACCGCGCTGGATGATCACGATCGGCTGGCAGCGTTGATGGAGCAGCGCTTCGCACCGGAGGCGCATGACCGTTTCACCCGCATCACGGTCGATGGCGAGCAGCGCTATCTTTCCGGACCGCCGGTAGAGCATCGCTTTGATCCCGCGATTGTGGCGCCGCTTGCGGAGACTTCGCATACGGGTTTGCGCCGGGTTAGCGGTTTGTGGATTTACAGTCTGCAAAGAACCACTCCAGAGGGCCGCACGGTCACGATTGAGACCGGTCAGGTGGGCGATGCCATGGCGACTGCCGAAAGCGGGTTGATCAGGACCTTGCTGATCGGCCTGCCGCTGCTGCTCGTGGTCACCGGGCTTGGCGGCTATGTGCTGGTGCGGCGCGCGCTTACGCCAGTGGCGGCAATGATCAATGTGGCCGAGGCGCTGACCTTCAACAGTCCGCATAATCGTCTGCCGCTCGCCGGCACCAGCGATCAGTTGGATGAACTCGGCCTGGCGCTCAACCGCATGTTGGAGCGGCTGGATAACGCCTATCAGCATGCCAGCCGCTTTTCCGCCGACGCTGCGCATGAGCTGCGCACGCCGCTGACCATTATGCGCGGCGAGATCGAGTTCGTCGCGGCGGCGAAGGATCTGTCGCCTGAGATACAGGCAGCACTTGAGAGCGCGCTCGAAGAAACCCTGAGGCTTGGTCACATCGTGGAAAGCCTGATGGCCTTGTCGCGGCTCGACAGTATTGCCGGTAAGCGTGAGCACTGGCCGGTCGATGTGGCGGCGCTGGCGGCGGAAACGATGGACCAGATGCAACTTCTAGCCGAGGAAAAGGAAATCACCCTGTCGCTGCTGGTTGCCCGCTCCGCCAGCACGCCCGTGCTCGCCATGGGCGACCGCGACAGGCTGAAGCAGGTGCTGGTCAACCTGCTCGATAACGCCATCAAATATACGGAAACGGGCGGGCGCGTGACGGTCGATATCGATGTCGAGGGCGACCGGGTTTTGTTGACGGTCACCGATACCGGCATCGGGATTCCGGCCCAGTTGCACAGCGACGTGTTCGAGCGGTTCTTTCGTGTCGCAACCGATCGGGGGGCGAGCGGGGCGGGGATCGGCCTCGCCATCGTCAAATCGATCTGCCTCGCCCATGGCGGTCAGGTGACGCTGGACAGCAGCCCCGGTGTCGGCAGCAGCTTTTGCGTCGAGCTGCCCTTGGCGCGGCCGGAGAGCCCGACGCGGGTCCCGCGGCCAGAGGCGACGGCCACCAAGCCACTTCCGACTATCTAGTCCAACGGATCACAGCCCATGCTCGCCATTGTTCGCATCGCGCTCAGCCGCCCATACACCTTTGTTGTGCTGGCGATGCTGATCCTGATTTTCGGGGTGATTTCCTGGAAAAAAACACCGACCGATATCTTCCCCAATATCGGCATTCCGGTGATCTGCGTGGTGTGGAGCTATAACGGCCTGCCGCCGGACGATATGTCGGGGCGTGTCATTTACTATTACGAACGGGCGCTGAGCAGTCAGGTCAACGATATCCAGCATATCGAATCGCAATCGCTACCGGGCTATGGCGTCGTCAAGATCTTCTTCCAGCCCACCGTCAACGTGAATGCGGCTCTGGCGCAGATCACGGCAGCCTCTCAAACCGTCCTGAAGCTGCTGCCGCCGGGCATCACACCGCCCAATGTGATCAGCTTCAATGCCTCCAGCGTACCGATCCTGCAGCTCGCCCTGTCGAGCAATGAGCTGTCCCAATCGTCGCTATTCGACGCCGGCCAGAACTTCATCCGTCCGCAACTGGCAACGGTCGCCGGCAGCGCTATCCCGTCGCCCTTTGGCGGTAAGGTCCGCCAGGTGCAGATCGATATCGACCAGCACGCGCTGCAATCCTACGGCCTGTCCGCACAGGATGTCGTCAACGCGCTGGCGGCGCAGAACCTGATTACGCCGGTTGGGACGGAGAAGATCGGGCGGCTCGAATTTGTCATCCGACTGAATGACGCGCCGAAGGAAATCGCCGCCTTGAATGATCTGCCGATCAAGAAGGTCGATGGCACTCTGGTCTATATTCGCGACGTCGCGCATGTTCACGATGGCTCGCCGCCGCAGATCAACGTGGTGCGCGTCGACGGTAATCATGCGGTGTTAATGACGATCCTGAAATCAGGTTCGGCCTCGACGCTGGATGTCATCAGCGGCGTCAAATCGCTATTACCGAAAATCCAGGAATCGCTACCGAAAAGCCTTAATCTGGTGGCGGTCGGCGACCAGTCGAAATTCGTCTCCGACGCTGTGTCCGGGGTGATCCGCGAAGGCATCATCGCCGCCGCTCTCACCGGTCTGATGATCCTGGTCTTTCTCGGCAGTTGGCGTTCGACGGTGATCATCACCATCTCGATTCCGCTCGCCATTTTGGCCTCGATCACGGCGCTGTCGGTGCTGGGCGAGACGATCAATGTGATGACGCTGGGCGGCCTGGCGCTCGCCGTCGGCATCCTGGTCGACGATGCGACGGTGACGATCGAGAACATCAACTGGCATCTCGAACAGGGCAAGAAGATCGAGCCAGCGATTATGGATGGCGCCCGCCAGATCGTCATTCCGGCGACCGTCTCGCTGCTGTGTATCTGCATCGTGTTCGTGCCGCTATTCGGTCTTGGCGGGGTGGCGGGCTATCTGTTCCGGCCGATGGCGGAGGCTGTGGTGTTCGCCATGATCGCCTCCTATATCCTGTCGCGCACACTGGTGCCGACGCTCGCCAATTTCCTGTTGGCCGGACAGCACCATCATCATGAACCGGGTGAGGGGCAGCCGCCGACCCGCAATCCCTGGGTCATCTTTCAGCGCGGCTTTGAACGACGGTTTGAGGCGATCAGGGCGGGGTATGGCGCATTGCTGACGCTGGCCATGCGCCATCGCGGGACCTTCGTTATCGGCTTTCTTGTCTTCGTCGTGCTGTCGTTGGGCCTCGAGCCGTTCCTTGGTCAGAATTTCTTTCCGCCGGTCGATTCAGGCCAGATCAAGCTGCATATCCGCACGCAGACCGGCACCAGGATCGAGGAGACAGCGCGACTCTGCGATGAAATCGAGCGCAAAATTCGCGAGACAATCCCGCCTGGCGATCTCGACACGATCGTTGACAATATCGGCCTGCCGATCACCGGTACGACTATGGCTTATGTCAATTCCGGTACGATCGGGCTGGCGGACGCCGATATCCTGATCTCGCTGAAGCCCGAGCATGTGGGCGACACGGATGACTACATCGACCAGTTGCGTGAGCATCTGCCGCGCCTCTTCCCTGGCACCAGCTTTGCCTTCCTGCCGGCCGATATCGTCACGCAGATCCTGAATTTCGGTCTGCCGTCGCCGATTGACGTGCAGGTGATCGGCAGCAACATGGAGGCCAACCGGGCCTATGCCGAGACCCTGCTGAAGCGTATCCGCCTAGTCACCGGCATCGCCGATCCGCGCATCCAGCAAGTCTCGGATGCGCCGACTCTCGACGTCGCTGTTGATCGTTCGCTGGCCGCCGATGTCGGCGTGAGTGAGCGCGACGCTGCCACCTCGATGCAGGATACGCTCGCGGGCAGCATTCAGACGGCACCGACCTTCTGGCTCAATCCAAAGA
Organism: uncultured Elstera sp.; assembly: GCA_903931835.1. Taxonomy (GTDB): domain Bacteria; phylum Pseudomonadota; class Alphaproteobacteria; order Elsterales; family Elsteraceae; genus CAIZEE01. The sequence continues at coordinate 16,068 of CAIZEE010000495.1, read as the reverse complement.
ACGGCGTGTCTTATCCGGTCGTGGTTCAGATGCCGCAAAGCCAGATCGACTCGGTAGCTGACCTCAATAATATTCCGCTGACCGGTGCTGCCGGTTCGCAGCCGCTTGGTGGCCTCGCGACCATCACCCGGACGACCAGCAATGCGGTCGTCTCGCATTATAATGTTCAGCCGGTCATCGATGTCTTCGCGACCACGCATGGCCGCGATCTCGGCGCGGTCGCGGCCGATATCCAGCGCATCCTAGACGACACCGCCAAGCAAGTGCCGCTTGGGTCTACGGTCGTGCTGCGCGGGCAGGTGACGACGATGATCGCTGCTTATGAGCAACTCTATGCCGGTCTCGCCTTCGCGGTGGTGCTGATCTATCTGCTGATCGTCGTCAATTTCCAATCCTGGACCGATCCATTCGTGATCATCACCGGGCTGCCGGCTGCCCTGTCAGGTATTGTGTGGATGCTGTTCATCACCAATACCACCTTGTCGGTGCCGGCATTGACCGGGGCGATCATGTGTATGGGCGTTGCGACGGCCAACAGCATCCTCGTGGTCAGCTTTGCCCGTGAGCAATTGGCGACCGGCGCCGACGCCGTAACGGCGGCGCTGGAGGCGGGTTTCGGGCGTTTCCGGCCGGTGCTGATGACAGCACTCGCGATGATCATCGGCATGGCGCCGATGGCGCTGAGCGCCGAACAGAACGCGCCGCTGGGCCGCGCCGTCATTGGCGGTCTGATCTTCGCCACCGGCGCCACCTTGTTCTTCGTGCCTGTCGTGTTCAGCCTGGCTCATGGGCGTAAACGGGTGAAGCGGTCGGCCGGGCCAGCACCTTCGGAGCAAACCTCTCATGCCTAATCTTGAGCACGATCCCATGCCGTCGCAGGCTCCCGAAAAGCCTAAGACGGCAAGGCCAAAGCGGCTTGGATTGATTGGTGTCGTCATCGTCGTGATCGCCATCGCCATCGCCGCCAACGGGATTATCGGCAGAACCTCAAGCAAGGCGACCCTGGCGCAATGGACGGCGGCGCAGGCCATTCCGAGCGTGAAAGTGATCAAGCCGATTGCCGGTACGGGCACTCAGGAATTGATTCTGCCTGGGAATATTGAGGCGTTTTACGAAGCGCCGATCTACGCCCGTGTCAGCGGCTACGTGAAGATGTGGTACCAGGACATCGGCGCAAAGGTGAAGGCGGGGCAATTGCTCGCCGAAATTGACACCCCCGATCTCGATCAGCAATTGGCCCAGGCGAAGGCCGATCTCGGCACCGCCCAGGCGACCGCCTCGCTGGCGGAGATCGGCGCTCGACGCTGGCAGGCCTTGCAGAACACCGAATCGGTTTCGCAGCAGGCGGTTGACGAACATACCGGCGATGCTGCTGCCAAGAAGGCTAATGTCGCGGCGTCACAGGCCAATGTGCAGCGTTTGCTGGCGATGGAGAATTTCAAACGCATTACAGCACCCTTCGATGGTGTCGTCACGGCGCGCAAAACCGATATTGGGGCACTGATCAATGCCGGCAGTGGTTCCGGCGCCGGCCCGGAATTGTTCAGCGTCGCCGATATCCACCAGATGCGCGTCTATGTGAAAGTGCCGCAGGCGCAGGCGGCCCTTCTCAAGCCCGGCATGACGGCGAAGCTCAAATTGCCGCAATACCCCGATCGGCTGTTCGATGCGACACTGACGGCCAGCGCCAATGCGGTCGCCCGGGATTCGCGCAGCCTGCTGGTTCAGTTGCTGGCGGATAATAAGGATGGGCTACTGTGGTCCGGCACCTTTGCCGAGGTGCATTTCCAGCTGCCGGCCAATCCGGACATCCTGCATGTGCCGACCGGTGCGGTGCTGTTCCGGCAGAACGGCGCCGAGGTCGCAGTTGTCGGTACTGATGGCAAGATCACGCTGAAGCCGGTCGAACTCGGCCGCGACCTCGGCACGACGGTGGAGATCCGCTCTGGCATAACCGTGTCGGATTTGGTGGTCGATGGGCCGTCCGACTCAATCGACAATGGCGATCAGGTCAAGATCGCCGATGCCACCGTCGCGCAGAGTGTGCACAAATGATGTCAATGCGACCTCTGGCGGCTCTCAGCTTTATCTTGACGCTGTCCGCCTGCGATCTGGCGCCGGAGTATCACGCGCCCGAGGTTGAGCTGCCGGTTGCCTATAAGGAGGCAGGGCCTTGGCTGCCGGCCCAGCCGGCCGACGCCGAACCGCGCGGCAATTGGTGGCGCGATTATCACAACCTTGTGCTCGATCAGTTGGAGCAGGCGATTGACACAGCCAATCCAAACCTTGCCGCCGCTTCTGCCGCCTATGACCGCGCGCGCGCCTTCGCGGCGCAGGCGGAGGCGGGACTGCTGCCCAATTTCGGTTTTGCCGGCGGTCTGTCCGATAATCGGCAATCGGATAACCGGCCTCTGCGCTCAAAGAATCAACCGACCTATTACGGCGCCAACACGATCGGCTTCCAGTCGGGATATGAGGTTGATCTATGGGGTCGGGTGAGGGATCTGGTAAGCGCCGGCCGGGATCAGGCTGAAGCGAGTGCCGCCGACCGGGAATCCGTCCGTCTCAGCCTGCATGCGGAACTCGCTGTCGATTATGTCTCTCTGCGCGGGCTCGATCTCGAAATACAGCTTCTGCGGGACACGGTTACGAACTACGAGAAGGCATTGCGCCTGACGCAGACGCTGTTTGCCGGCAAGATCGCGTCTGCCATCGACGTGTCGCGAGCGCAGTCTCAAATGTCGACGGCACAGGCGCAGGTATCCGACATCACCGCCAGGCGTGCTTTGCTTGAACACGCGATTGCGAGTCTGGTTGGCAAGCCAGCATCGTCATTCTCAATCGCTCCTGTGGCCCAGGAAATCATGCTGCCCGACGTGCCTCCGGGCGTGCCATCGACGCTGCTGCAACGGCGTCCGGACGTTGCCGCAGCAGAACGGCGGGTTGCTGCGGCCAATCAATTGGTCGGTGTCGCCAGGGCGGCGTTCTATCCAAGCCTGACGATCGGGGCGAGTTTCGGGACCCAGGACACCGAGCTCAACTTGATGGATCTACCAAACCGGTTTTGGTCGATCGGGCCCTCAGTCAACCTGCCGATTTTCAACAATGGACTGCTCGATGCCGAGCTTGCCGCATCCAAGGCCAGTTTCGATCAAGCGGGCCAATATTACCGGGCAACGGTGCTGCATGCGTTTCAGGAGATTGAGGATAACCTCGCCCTGCTGCATTGGCTGCAACAAGAAGCCAAGGACGAAGAGACGGCGAGTGCGGCAGCCCAGCGGACGCTTCAGCTATCGCTCAATCTCTATCGCGACGGCATTGCCAGTTATTTGGAGGTGGTGACGGCGCAGACCGAGGTGCTGACGGCGGAGCGGGCCGTCCTGTCTCTCAAAACCCGGCAATTGCAGGCGAATATCGGCCTGATCCGTGCCCTGGGTGGCGGCTGGTCGGATGACATGCTGGCAAAGGACAAGTCGTGATCGTTGATCTTGCGGGAGCAGTGCCGTGACCAATACGCCGATGCAGCGCTGTGACCATTGTAATTTATGGGACCATCAGAGTGGCCGAATCGGCATCTGCCGTGCCCATGCTCCGGCCCCGGGCGGACGCCCCGATGAAATTGTCCATTGGCCCGAAACCTATCTGGACGAGGGCTGCGGCGATGGTGTTCCAGGCAGCAGCGACAAACCTGGCTTTATGCGTTGCGGCGACTGCGCCTATTGGCATCAGCCTAATCGTGGCGAGGGCTTGGCGCCAATGGATCGCCAAGCTGAGGGGCGTGATTGGTGGGCGAAGGCTGGGCATTGCCGCCGTCACGCACCCAATCCGTCGGCCACTCCCGGTCCGCGTGGCTTCTGGCGCGTAACCAACGGCGGCAGCGGATGCGCCGAGGGAAAACGCCGGTAATCTTATAGAAAGCCCGATTGTTTCAGGTCGGCTGAACCTGAACGCGTCGGGTCTCAGCCGATAATCGCGGGACGCGAGGCCTTTGGCCTTGCAGGATCGGCCTTGCTTGCTTCGCCTGGATGGCGTCGATAGGCAAGAGGGCTGACGCCAACCGATTTACGGAACGCCACGCCGAATTGGCTCTGATCGCCATAGCCGACAATGAGGGCGATATCAGCGATCGGCAGATCGGTTTCGGAGAGCAGCAGCCGGGCCCGATCGATGCGCCGTGCGATGTGATATTGATGCGGCGTAGAGCCTGTCGACTGTCGGAATGCCTGGCAGAGATGCGACTGGCTGATCTTGGCGAGATCGGCCAGTTCGCGGAGCGTCACGGGCTCGCCCAGATGTTGATTGATGTGGTCGATCAGCAACCGCAACTGCCGCGCGGAAAGCCCGCCTTTGTGGCGCAGGATGGTCGCTGTCGTCGTCGCGTGCAGGCGTGCGACGCGGGCGATGATAGCGCCCAGCGCGGCCTGCTGCTCCAATTGACCAAACTCTGTGCTATCGCCGGATGCCGACCAGATCGAGGCAGCGAGCGCACTGATAATCGGTTCCTGTCGGCGTTCGCAGGCGACCGGTTCGATGCGCTGCCCGGTGGTCTCAGGGTGCCCGCTCATGACTCGCGACAAAGCGGAACTGGTTACCCGAATGCATACGATGTTGGCGACGGGGCCGACGCGCAGGAAGATGGACGTACCCTTCGGTACAATCGTGATCAGCCCATTCGAACTGGTCTCATTGGCGTCGAGTTCGACCGCGATGACATGCGCGTCCGGATCGCCTAGCACGATGTCGCATTCCTGCTCATAACGCTGCAGGGATAGCGATACGCCATCGCTTCGGCCGAGCACTGTCTTGGAATAGGAGCCCGCTAGGCTGCTCAGATCAGTCGGCCGATCGCTGTCGACAGGCGGTATCTCGTCGATCGCGATCGAAGGACGTTGCTGGAGTGCCCCCGCTCTCATTGGCGAATCAGCCCTTCCATGCGGACAGGCGCGCTGACACTGGTCGGCCGCCGAGATGAGGATTTCCTCATCCCGATCACAATCTCAAAACTCCGATGCACAGGCAATAGGGCTGAAAAGAAAAGGGGGCGGAGAATAATTCCCCGCCCCCTGATCTCTTAGACGCGCTGATTAGCGCAGGTCGATGACCACGCGCCGGTTAAGCGGCTCACGCACGCCAACCGCAGTCGGCACAGCCGGCTGGCTTTCGCCCAAGGCCGTGACCGAGATGCGATCGGCGCCAACGCCCTGGGCCAGCAACTCGGCCCGGACGGCGTCGGCGCGACGCAGCGACAGGCGCACGTTGTAATCCGGCGAACCGGCGAGGTCGGTGTGACCCGCCAGCGCGATCCGAACACCCGGATGCGATTGGTTATACGCGATCACCTGCTTCACGATCGACTTCGCAGCCTCATCCAAATTCGCGCTGTCGAAGGCGAAGTAGATGATGAACTCCTGAGTCTGCGGCGGCTGTGGCGCCGGGGCAGGAGCCGGCGGCGGGGGCGCCGGAGGCGGGGGCGGCGGGGGCGGAGCAGCAACCGGCGCAGCCGGGGGTTGGCCAAACTCCCAGCGAAGACCGGCCAGGATCGTGTGCGATTCGTAATCCGAGTTCACCGATGCATGGGTCGTGCTCAGGCTGTACGAATCGTCGGTGAAGCTGGTGAGGTAATGATAGCTCAGATCCAGCTTCAGATTGTAGTTGATGGCGAAAGAGACGCCGGCGATCGCCTGCATCGCGGCCTCGGTCGCGGTGCCGTTGAGCGTGACCGTCTGATTGCCTGTGCCGCCACGATCGACGTGAATGATGCCGATACCGGCGCCCAGATACGGCGTGATCGCTCCGCCCGTGTCGATATCGTACAGGCCGTTGATCATGCCGGTCCAAGCAGAGTCGTCGCCGGTGCCGTTGCCCTTGAAGGCGCTCGATACGCCGTTATCGCGATAGGCGATTTCGAGTTCAACGCGGATGCCATTGCCATATTTGTAGCCAAAGGTACCGGCCACCGCGACGCCCTGGCTGTAGTCCATTCCGTTGGGTGCGGCGAGGCCTGAGTAGTTCTCAGTATTCTGAAGATTGATGCCGGCGCCGAGGCCGAGATAGGGGCCCTCAACGCGGGAGGTGTCCTTCGATGCGTCCTGCGCCATGACCGAGGCCGGCAACGCCACACTAGCGAGCAGAAGACCGAGAGCGACCGCTCCGATCTTCCGGCCGCCCGTAACGCCGGGTCGCTGAGCAGCAATATAATTATTCATTGATAACCCCCATTAGAGAAATCGCCCCGACCGGAAGCCGGTCGGGGCGATATTACCCGTTCTTCAGTGCGTCTTAGTTCTTCGAAATTAGAACTTCACGCGACCGCCGACCACTTCGCTAACAGTGTTGTTGTTAATGAAGCCGATATCAAGGCCTTCCTCAACATGCGAAACCATCACGGCAGTGTAGAGATCGAACTTTTTGGTCAGGTTCCAGTCGATAACGAAGGAAGCGACGTTTTCCGTACCGGCGCAGTTACCACCAGCAGCACGCAAGCAAGCGATCTGCGTCTTGCCGGAGTAGTTGTTCTGCTCAATGCGGTAATAGGCAGGCGTCAGGGTGATTTCCGGGGTCACCCAATATTTAATGCCGCCCCAGTAGTAATCGAGCTGCTTGCCCTGGTTATAGGTCGCGGTAGCGCCGTTCTGCGCGTTGACCGTGCCGACCTGATAACCACCTTCAGTCGTGAAACCAGCAGCCAGAGCATGGCCCGGGTTCTGCAGGTCGATCCGCTCGTATGCACCGAACAGCTTCACCTTGAAGGGCAGGAAGTCGGGCGTGTACGTCGCGCTCACCATCATTGCCGTATTGTCGGAGATCGTCGCTGCCAGATACTGGTTGGTCCCAGTGAGCGAGCCAATCGTCAAGGGCGCCAGCGCGGTCGGCGCCGCTGTGATATTCAGCGGTGTTGCGTTGGCGCTGACGGCGACGGCATCATTCTTGTGCGCGTAAGTGGCGTCCAGGGTGAAGCCCATATAGTCGACGCCGAGGTCAGCCTGATAGGCATCGTCGCCCTTACCCGGGTTGGTGTTGCCGCTGAACTGATACAGAGCGCCAAAACGCACGGGGCCGTATTTCACGCCGTACTTAATCGTGTTGTCGAGGCGGAAATCCTCGGTATTACCGGCACCACCGGCGGCACCTGAGTAGCCAACGACGGACGCGGCGTATGAGCCAGCCTGCGGATCCGACGCAATAACCGCATCGGCCAGCACCGTCTGGTGACGACCGAAGGTCAACGTACCGAAGGTCGGGTTGCTCAGACCGAAATACGCCATGTTGTTGAACACCTGGCCGTCGCGGCTTGAGTCGCCGTTCGATGACTGGTTGCGCAAGGCGACGCCGTTATTATCCAGAACCGATTTGACGCCGTTCGACAGCGTACCGGTGACCGGATCGAAGCCGCCATCGGCGCGGAACACGAAGGACAGACCGTCCATCAGTTGTTCGGTGCCGCGGATGCCATAAGAAGACTGGCTAAGGCCGCCCGGGATCAGACCGGTATAGGCGTGGTTGCTGTTCTTGCCGAGCAGTTCTTCAACGCCTGGCGCATAATCGCTGTTAAGCGCCGTGCCATGCGATTGGCCGCCGATACCGACGTCGACAGTCGCGTAGAACGTGACACCGTGCCATGTCAGGGTGTCGTCAGAGTCGAGATACTTGACGGCGGTCGAGAGCACACCGTCCGACGAAGTCGGGCCAGAGGCCGACGCGGCAGCGGGAGCGGTGGACTGTGCCTTGATTGCGGAAAGCTGCTGCTGCAGCGCCTGGATCTGTGCCTGCATGGCATTGATCTGAGCCTGGGTATCGGCCGCACTCTGTGCGAAGACCGGCAGGCTGCTGACCAACATGGCAACGCCCATCGCGGTACCGATAAGCAAACGACTTTTCATGTCCTCTCCCCTTCGAAACTAACGACCCAGTAGAAAAATCGTTAGCGGTTCAACTTTAATTGCGCAGTACAACAAAAACCTAACTGCGGCGTCGAGTTTGCGATGTTACACATTTGTGAAATCTGTGTAGAGTAGCGACGCCACAGAACCCTGTACTTTCAAGGCCAGTGCATATAGGGGGTGAGTCTGACCGTCTATGTAATAACTCTGGTTTTTGTTGAAAAATTCGGATACGCACCCCCCTCACCACACAGTCTCCATAAGGTGTGTCGCCTATGTAACGGGCAGCAAAGTCACGAATTTAGGCAGTAGTGGAAATTCACGTCCCGGCGGCAATCCTGGCGGCTATTGCGAGCGCCGGAATGACCGATTAGGTTTGGCGTCATTCACTTGAGCGACACCATAATAAATCCGGGCTTTTGCCGCTATCCTGGGTCCTTGCATGATCCGCGCGCATTGACGAACCGGCAGGGATCGATATGAAGCCATTCGGGTTCGCGCTGATTGTGGCTCTCGCTGTGCCATGTGTTGCGGCGAGCGCGCAGGAAGTTGCCACCAAGCCGCCGTTCAACGTCCAGCTCGGCGGCTATTTCAACGACGAGTTCGGTACGGTCACGACGGCCGACCGCTATAATCCGAGCGCTCGCAGCAACGCCTTCCGCTACGACGCCAGCCTGTTCGTGGATGCCCACGCAACGGCTGACAATGGATTGCTCTACGGCATCTCGCTGCGTCAGCCGCTTGAAAGCGACAGTTCGGCCTTGGAACAGTTGCAACAGCGCGCGCTGCTCTATTTTCAGGCGGATTGGGGCCGGCTGGAATTGGGCAAGGCGGCAGGGCCGGCATTTCGGTCTTTCGGCTTTGCCGCCGATTACGGCCCGCCCTACCTGGATGCGGAGGGACCGTCCGCCTATCCGATAGGCTGGCATTTCCTGCCCGGTGCGGATGGACGCAATCCGCCGTCGGGGCTCGGCAATGCGCTGTCTGTCCCGCTTGCCAGCCTCGGTGTGACGCCGTTTGATTTTCAGACGGCCGCCAAACTCTATTACTCCACGCCGGAGATCGCGGGCGTGCAGATCTCCTTCGCCTATATTCCGGATGGCGGCACGCGCGGCATCGTCGGCAGTCCCGATCGATCCTATGGCGACGCTGGCAGTGCTGCGATCGCCGACGGCGCATCGATCGGCATCGGCGAGGCTGGCGGCTGTCGCGGGGTGGTTGCTGGCGCTGCGGCCTCCGTCGGATTGAACGCCTCCAACGGCGTCTGCGCGACGACTGAGCTGTCCCAGGCAGGCTATAACGATGCTGTCGAGGGGGCGGTGCAGTATCGGACAGATTTCAGCACGGCCGACGTGAAGGCGGTTATCGGCTTCACCCATGCTTCGGCTAAAGGTCAGCTTGCCAATCCCGGCGTGGCGGGGGTGGCGGGTGGCGGCAAATTCCATGACCTGACCTCCATCGCTGCGAACCTGTCGGTATCGTATGCTGGGTTTACCGGCACACTCGGCGTCAGTGATGAGGGACTGTCCGGCCAGCTTCAGGCCGGTTCGTATCATTCAGCCTCCTACGGATTGGGCGCTGGTCTTGAATATGCGATCGCCGGGTGGACGGTCGGCGGCTTCTGGCGTTATGCGGAACAGGCCGGCTCGACCTTTCTGCCGGGTGCCGATCGGCTCGAAGATACGGAACTTGGGATCGGCTATAAGCTCAGGCCGGGCGTCAAGCTTTGGGGGGACGTCTATCACCTCGATTACCGGGATGATGGCGCCTTGCTGGGCGACGGTGCGGGATCGGTCGATCATCGTACGGCCTATATCTTCATGACAGGCAGCTCGATCAGCTTTTGAGCTTAATCGGCGGCTCCCAGGTCTTTCGATTTCCGGCAAGTCATTGACTTCCGGAATATCGCGGGCTCATTTGGGATGAATTGAGCCATTTCGATCAGGATAGCCTGCAATGGAGCGTCCGCGCTCGACCGTGACCGCTTCTGACGCGCGTATTCTACGTCCAGGTGGGCCGCTATTGGCCATGGCCATCCTGTTGCCGCTGCTGCTGTTTGGGCTTGCCGCCTGGCGCAACTATGACGACGTGCTGGCGGCGACACGCTCCCGAGTCGAGAAGGGCGCGTTGATCGTACGCGAACATTCCCTGAAAGTGTTCGAAACGCATGGCCTCGTCATCGACGACATCAATGAGCGGCTCGAGCGGCTGGAATGGTCCAATCCCATTCAAGTAGCGGCCTTGCACGAATTGCTGCTGCGTCTTGCGAAACTGCCGCAGATCGCGACAATTGTCATTGTGGATCGCGAGGGCCGGTTGCTCGACTCCAATCGCAAGAGTGGCGAAGACCCGGTCTATTATCGCGATCGCGATTGGTTCCAGGCGCTGAAGGAACGCGATCTCGGCCTCTATGTCTCGCAACCCTATCCAGGCCGGATGTCGGGTCTGCCGATCTTCAACATCGCAGCGCGCATTCATTCGGGCGACAATCGGGGTTTCGAAGGCATTATCGCGGTCTCGGTCGATCGGGCCTATTTCGAGAATTTCTTCCACTCGATCTCGCCCGATCCTGGTGCCGATTATTTCGTTCTGCTGGCGCGCGAGGATGGCAAGGTGCTGGCGCGCTATCCGGGCGAAACGCAGCCGGAATTAGCCGATACCGTTCAGCCCGAGGCGGCGCCGAAACAGGATCAAGACGGTACCTATATGACCCGCTCCACAGTCGACGGGATCGATCGCATATACAGCTATTACCGGATCGGCAATCATCCGGTTTTCGTGACCTTCGGCATTACGCTCGGATCGGCGTTGCAGGCCTGGCGGCATAATCTAATCGCTTATGGCGTCGTCGCCGGTCTTGCCGCCCTCGCTTTGCTGGCGCTGTCCCGCATGGCGATCAGGGAGGCCGCGCGCGAGCGGACGGCATCGACCAAGTGGCAGGAAACAGCACATCGTCTGGAACTCGAAATCGAACATCGGGCGCGTGCCGAACTCGCCTTGGTGCAGGCGCAGAAGATGGAGGCTATCGGCCAGTTGACCGGTGGTATCGCGCATGATTTCAACAACATGCTGACTGCTGTTATCGGCAATCTTGAAATGATTCTGCGGCGCGTCGCCGGTGGCAGCGACGCCAAGCTGCAGCGCTGGGCTGAACTTGGTCTGATGGCGGCGGAACGCGCGGCCGGGCTGACCCAGCGTCTGCTTGTCTTTGCCCGCCGCCAATCGCTTGAATCGAAGGCGATCGACGTTAATGACCTGATCGCCGGCATGATCGAACTGTTGCGAACCACGGCGGGTGAGGCGATTGCCATCAGTATCAAGACCGGCAGCGGGCTACGGCGCGCTCTGGCCGATCCGCATCAATTGGAAAGCGCGCTGCTCAACCTCGCGATCAATGCCCGCGACGCGATGCCGAATGGCGGGTTGCTGACGATCGAGACCGCCAATAGCGACCAACCGCTCGCAAAGCTTGCCGGTGAAGATGATCTGCCGACCGGCCCGTTCGTCACGATTTCAGTGACCGATGACGGCGAAGGCATGACCCAGGATGTATTGGATCGCGTGTTCGAGCCGTTCTTCACGACCAAGCCCGTTGGCACCGGCACCGGTCTCGGCCTTCCCCAGGTTTATGGCTTCGTCCGGCAATCGGGCGGACATGTCACAATATCAAGCGAGCCCGGCCTCGGCACCAGCGTGAAGCTTTATCTGCCCTGCGCCGACGCGGACGCGCTCGTGGAGGAACCGCCGGCCCCGGCTGTTCAGCCTGCAACCCCGGGCGGTCCGCAGCGGATTCTGGTTGTCGAGGATAATAGCGATGTTCGTGAATTCACGACCGATATCCTGCACCAACTGGGTCATTCGATCGTGGCGGCGGAGGATGGGCCGAAGGCGCTGCAATTGCTCGATGGCGATCCCGGGATCACCTTGCTGTTCACCGATGTCGGCCTACCCGGGATGAATGGGCGGGAGCTTGCCGCCGAGGTGCAGCGCCGCCGCCCGGACGTCAAGATCCTGTTCACCACCGGCTATGCGCCTGATGTCATCCTGCAACATGGATTGCCGGATACCGGCGACGCGCTGATCACGAAACCGTTCAGCATTCAGGCGCTGGCCGACAAGATCAGCAATCTGATGCGGGCCACAGTCTAGTCTGTGTGAGAGCGGATGAACTCTTTAACCAGGGCTGCGTCTGCCGGCATCTCGGTGACGTATTGCGGCTTGTCCTCGATGCCGATCAGGCTTGGGTCGCGTGACGGTTTGCGGCCCAGCGCCGCCACCATCGTCTGCTCGAACTTGACCGGCAACGCTGTCTCCAGGCAGATCAGTTTCATGCCCGGCGCACGCCGCTCCAGCCCGACCTTGACGCCGTCTGCCGTATGCGGATCGATTTCCACACCGTAACGCCGCCAGACGTCAGCGATGGTGCGCAGCCGATCGTCATGAGTACTTCTGCCCGACGTGAACCCGAACCGTCCGATTGCGTCGAATTCGGGTGACCCGCCCAGGTTAAATCCGCCGCCGTTTTCGATCTGCGCCCATAGCGCCACCACGCGATCAGGATCGCGGCCGACCAGATCGAACACGAAGCGTTCGAAATTGGACGCCTTGGAAATGTCCATGGACGGGCTCGATGTTTCATGGGTTTCGGCGGCGGTACGGGGGCGGTATGCGCCGGTGCGGAAGAATTCGTCCAGCACGTCGTTTTCATTGGTTGCAACGATCAACTGAATCGGCAGGCCCATCTGACGCGCGACGTGCCCGGCGCAGACATTGCCGAAATTGCCGCTGGGCACAGCAAAGGCGACCTGCTCGTCATCGGTCTCGGTGGCCGCGAAATAGCCTTTGAAATAATAGACGACCTGCGCCATCAACCGGGCCCAGTTAATCGAATTGACGGTGCCGATCCGCATGGCCGATTTGAAGGCGGCGTCGCCGGAAACGGATTTCACGATCGCCTGGCAATCGTCGAACGTGCCCTCGATCGCCAGATTGAATATCCCAGGGTCGTTCAAACTATACATCTGCGCCCGCTGAAAGGGGCTCATCCTTCCCTTGGGCGACAGCATGAAGACGCGTATGCCGTGCCTGCCGAGCATGGCGTGTTCGGCCGCCGACCCCGTATCGCCCGACGTCGCTCCCAATATGTTCAATGAGGTGCCGGTTTCGCCGAGGCGCCATTCGAACAAGGCGGCCAGCAGCTGTAACGCGATATCCTTGAAGGCCAGGGTCGGACCATTGGACAGCTGCAGCAGATACAGATCGGGCTCCAGGACCTTTAGCGGCGTGATCGCCGGATCACCGAAGCGGGCGGCGCAATAAGTCTCCGCCAACAGGACGCGCAGGCGTTCCTGTGGGATTTCCGGCGCAAAGCGGGAGACGATCTCGAACGCCAATGCCGCGTAGTCGAGGCTGCGCCAACGTCGAAGCTCGGCGGCCGAAACCGTTGGATAGGCTTCCGGAACATACAGCCCGCCATCCGGCGCCAGCCCCTCCAGCAGGCACTCAGCGAAGCTCTTTGCCGTCCCCTTGCTGCGAGTCGTTACGTAGCGCAAAGCCAGTCTCTCCTGTTTCCTGTCAGCCTTCCTCTAGGACGCCATGCATATCATAGCGGGGAGGCACGACAAAACCGCACGGCTTGAAACGCCACTCATCCGGCATACTTATCGTATGATGCAACGCAATATAATCGATAGGGGCGACGGCGAGTCGACCCTCAGCCATTCAGATGAAGTTCGGAAACTTCTTTTTTCTGAACGCAATAAGATATATGAGCATTTCTTGCGGCTTGATCTTGAGGATCGGCGGCGGCGCTTCTTTGGCGCGATCAGCGATGAATCCATTCAGGAATATTGCGGTGCAATATCGATGGTTCGCGGTGTAACTCTGGGATGTTTCGTTGACGGCGTCTTGCGCGGGGTCGGTGAATTGCGCCGGCACGGTACGTGGTGGAACGGCCAGGCAGAAGTTGCGATCACGGTGGAGCGCGACTTTCAGGGGCGGGGAATCGGCACCGAATTGCTGCGCCGGCTGCTGGAAATCGCCACCAATCGCCTGATCAAGACGGTCAATCTATTCTGCGAGGTCGATAATGTGCCGATGCAGAAGGTCGCGCGGAAGCTCGGCGCGCACCTCCATGCGATCGACGGTACGATTGAGGCTGACATCGAGCAACCCTGGCCCAGCACCTGGTCTATGCTGCGCGAAGTGTTGGCAGATGGGTCGGCGGCCTATCATGCGTATTGGGGTGTTCACGCGGCGTAAGCTGCCATCATCCGATCCTCCGCAGCACCCAGCGCCTTCAGCCGATCGATCAGCCAACGCCCGGCTGGGCCCGGCGGCGCCGCGCTGCGATAGGTTGCCGACATCGGCATGATCGGGCCGCCGGGTTCGACGTCCTGGGTCTTCAACTCGACCAGCCGGCCTTCTGCGATATCGCCTTCAACCATGTCGAACGGCATGCCGCCCCAGCCGAGGCCGCCGCGCAGAAAAGCATGTTTGGCGCTGAGATCGGCCAGCCGCCAGTTGCGCGGGGACAGAACCTTGAACTCCTGGCCCTTGGACAATTCGGTACGATCGGTCAGCACCATTTGAATATGTTGCGCCAGATCGCAATCGCTGACCGGTGAGGGCAGGGCGGCGAGCGGGTGGCCTGGCGCTACGACAAAGACCATTTTGACGCCGAGCAGCCTCTCGCGAACGAGTTCCGGCGTGTCGAGCGTCAACGAGCCCATGACGCCAAGGCCACATCGTCCCTCCAGCACCGCTTGCGCTACGCCGCCTAGCGCTTCGACATAAATGCGCAGCGGCGTATTGGGAAATTCCTCGCCAAATCCGGCTGCGGCCTCGGTCAGCAGGCGCATCGGAAACATGACATCGATGACGACCGATAATTCCGGTTCGAGCCCGGCCGCCATGCCCTTGGCGCGCGCCTTCAGTAAATTGATGCCGTGGGTTATGGCCCGTGCATCGCCCAGCATCAGGCGCCCCTGATCGGTCAGTTTCGGATAGCGCCCGGCGCGTTCAAACAGGTTGACGCCAAGCTGTGTCTCCAAATTGGTGATCGTCTGGCTGACCACCGATTGGGCGCGGCCGAGTCGCCGTCCGGCGGCTGAAAAACTACCTTCTTCGGCTGCAGCAATGAAGGTGCGCAACTGATCAAGAGACAGGCCGTCGAGCATATAAGGTGTCCATCTATCGTTCAGGCAGATGGATTATATCGAGATATATCCAGTTTTCAAAGGGTTTGAGCTGGCTTATATAGCGTCCCAACGTTGAAACACCTGTTTTACAAAGGCCATTGGTCATGAAACTTCTGCATGTTGATTCCAGCATTCTCGGCGCGTATTCGGTCACGCGCGTTCTGACGGCGGCGATCGTCGAACAAGAGAAAAAGCTGCATCCGGGTCTTGAGATCGTCACCCGCGATCTCATCGAAGACACGCTTTATCATCTGGCGCCCCGCCATCTGGCGGTGCTGCAGGGCGGCACCACGACGAACGAGAACCTGATCGCCGATCTGGCCCTGGGCGCTGCGGTGCTGGATGAGGTTATCGCCGCCGATATCATCGTGATCGGCGCGCCGATGTACAATTTCGGCATTCCGAGCCAGCTCAAGGCGTGGATCGACCGGATCGTCGTTGCCGGCAAGACCTTCCGCTACACCGATACCGGCACGGTCGAGAGCCTGCTGCCCAAGGGTAAGAAGGTGATCATCGCCTCGTCGACCGGCGGCGCCTATGGCCCGCAATCGCCGGCGGCGTTGCTGGAACATCAGGTCAGCTACCTGAAGGGAACCTTGGCCTTTATCGGGCTGACCGACGTGACCGTGATCGGGGCGGAGGGCATCGCTCTCGGACCTGAGGCGCGCGAAGCGGCGTTGAAGGCGGCATTGGCTGAGGTCGCCAAGCTGGCGGCCTGACATCCAAGCGGATCAGAATTGTCGTGAGCGTGGTTCTCGTCTTTCCGCCGTTGTGACAAGATCACGACCTGTGCCTGAGCGAAGGAAGTTGGAATGACCGAGACGCATACTCACGACACTGATCCGTGGCGCGATGGCGGGGTTCAGGTGATCCCGGGCGACAAGCTCGATCCGCAGACGGCGCAGACGCCCGGCATGTCGCGCGCGACCGCGATTAATTTCGCCCGTGCCGGTGCACAGAAGATCTGGGCCGGCACGGTGCGGATCGAG
>CAIZEE010000494.1 GCA_903931835.1 uncultured Elstera sp. | reverse complement strand
GGATGACCGGCACGCCGGCATTGGCGATATGGGCGGCGATGCCGGCTCCCTTCACGCCGGCGCCGATCACGGCGACTTGTTTGATCTCGGCCATGGTCAGATCGCCTCCAGGATCGTCGCGATGCCCTGACCGCCGCCGATGCATTGGGTCGCCAGCGCGTAGCGGCCCTTGGTGCGGGTCAACAGCGAGGCGGCCTTACCGACGATGCGCGCACCGGTAGCACCTAGCGGATGGCCCAGGGCCAAGGCGCCGCCATCGATATTGACGATATCGGTGTTGAGGCCGAGTTCGCGGATACAGGCGAGGGACTGCGAGGCGAAGGCTTCATTCAGCTCGACCACATTCAGATCGTCGATCGTGATGCCGGCCCGTGCCAACGCTTTGCGCGTGGCATGAACCGGACCCATGCCCATGATCTCCGGCGCGCAACCGGCAACAGCGGTGCTCTTGATCCGGGCCAGCGGCTTCAGCCCTAAGCGTTCGGCATAGGCGGCGGTGCAGACGATGACGGCGGCAGCGCCATCGGTCAGCGGCGAGGAGGTGCCGGCGGTCACCGTGCCGTCCGCAGCGAATGCGGTCTTCAACTCGGCGAGGGCGGCCGCACTCGTCTCAGGACGGATACAGCCATCGGCATCGATTGTGCGGCTGCCATCGGTGATCGCGACGATTTCTTGCTTGAACGAGCCGGCTGCCTGGGCCGCCGCAGCGCGCTGGTGGCTGACCACGGCGAACGCTTCCTGGTCGGCGCGGCTGATGGCGAATTTGCGCGCGACATTCTCCGCCGTGTCGCCCATACCGATATAGGCGGCGGGCATAGCCTTGGCGAAGGCGGGATGCGGCAGTGGGTTGTAGCCCATCATCGGGACGCGGGTCATGCTCTCGACGCCAGCGCAGATGAAGACCTCGCCGGCACCAAGCGCAATGGCGCCGGCCGCGCTGTGGATCGCTTGCATGGAGGAGCCGCAAAAGCGGTTGATGGTGACACCGCCGACCGATTGCGGCAGCCCCGCCATCAGCACGATCAGGCGGGCAACGTTCAGGCCCTGCTCGCCTTCGGGGAAGGCGCAGCCCAGCATCAGATCCTCAATATCGCTGACCGGCACGTGGGCGCGTTCTACCAGCGCCTTGACTGTCTGAGCTGCCAGCTCGTCCGGGCGAACGCGGGCGAGATCGCCCTTCTTGGCGGGGGTGAAGGGTGAGCGGGCATAGGCCGCGATCACGATATCGGTCATGGAAGATTCTCCTGTTCTGTGGAGCCCTTCCAGGACGGCCGCGTCAGCGCGGCGAAATCGTGTCTGGTCAGGCGGCTCCGGTTTCGGCCTTGTGCCGTAGGGCGTTGAGCGCTTCGCGTTCGATCGCTTGCAACTCGCTCAGGCTCAATTCGAGAGCCTGGCGTTGATCCTCCAATTGTTCGATCCGCTGGCGCACCTTCTTGGCGAGCAGCTTGATCTGAACGGTCTGCGTCCGATCGACCTCGTAGAGATCGAGGAATTCCTTGATGTCGCTGAGCGAGAAACCCAGCTGCTTGCCGCGCAGGATCAAGATCATGCGGGCGCGGTCGCGATGGGTATAGACGCGCGTCTTGCCGGCGCGCTTGGGCAGCACCAGCCCCTTGGTCTCGTAAAAGCGGATTGTGCGCGGCGTGATCCCCAGATCGTTGCACAGTTCCGTGATCGAGTAGAATTGCTCCACCGAGGCTCCTCCCTTCGCGCGCGCTCAGATTGACGCCCGAATTGACGCTACGTGACCAAGTTGACCTGTAGGTCACCTTCCGATCGGAACAATGCGAGATGAATGCCATTTATGACAATCCGTAAATTAGCCGCAGGTCATGATGCATCGCGCGCGGCAGCGCGGCTTGCTTCGTATTTGGCGCGTTCTTCGGCGACCAGTTCCTTCTTCGACAATTTGCCGATCATGGTCTTTGGCAGCGTGTCACGCAGTTCGATGTGGCGCGGCAGCGAGATCGGGTTCAGCAGCGTCGCCAGGAACTTCTTCAAATCCTCCGGCGTGGTGGTGCTGCCTTCGCGCAGCTTCACGAAGAGCTTCGGCGCCTGACCGCGATAATCGTCCGGAATGCCGATGGCGATGCCCTCGACCACGTCGTCATGTTTGTAGAGCGCCTCTTCGATCATGCGGGGATAGACGTTGTAGCCGCCGCAGACGATGACATCCTTGATCCGGTCGACGACGAACAGGTAGCCGTCCTGATCGAGATACCCGGTATCGCCGGTGCGCAGGAAGCGGCCGGTCGTGACTGCCGCAGTATCGGCCGGACGCTGCCAGTAACCGGCCATGCGCTGGGGACCGGCGATACAGATTTCTCCCAGTTCGCCGGTCGGCATCACCATTTCGGGATCGTCCAGGCTGCGGATCTCGATCTCGGTTCCAGCCAGCGGCAAGCCGACCGATCCGGTCTTGATCGGGCCGCCGAACGGGTTGCAGGTCGCGACCGGCGCCACTTCGGATAGGCCGTACCCCTCAACCAGCGTGCAGCCGGTCTGTTCCTCGAAATGCGCGCGGATCTCCTTGGGCAGGGGCGCGCCTCCGGAAATGCACCATTTGATCGAGGACACGTCGAATTTCCCCGTGCGCGTCGCGTTGTTGATCGCGGCGTAGATGGTCGGCACGGCGGGGAACATGGTCGGCTTCTTTGTGCCGATCAGCTTCATGACGTCCTTGATGTCGAAGCGCGGCAGCAAGATCAGTTCCGCGCCGAGTGCAAGGCCCAGATTCATCACAACCGTCATGGCGAAGACGTGGAAGAAAGGCAGCACGCCCATCATGCGTTCCTGGCCCGGCGTGATTCCAGGTATCCAGCGGGCGAGCTGCTCGACATTCGCCGTCAGATTGGCGTGGGTCAGCATCACGCCCTTGGGCACGCCGGTGGTGCCGCCGGTATATTGCAACACCGCGACGGCGGTCAGCGGATCGATAACAACCGGGGTCGGCTTGTCGTTTCCGGCGATCAGATCGGTGAACCGCACATGCCTGTCATCGAGCGGGATCGGCGACAGATCGGCGCGCTTGAAGGCGCGGTATAGCATGCGCTTTGGCATCGGCAGGCAACCCGCCATCGGGCAGACGATGATCGTCTCCAGGCAGGATGAGCCAAGTTGTGCGTGGATTTTCGGATAGAGCAGTTTGATATCCAGCGTCACCATGATGGTGGTGCCGGAATCGTTGATCTGCTGGCGGATTTCCGGCTCGACATAGAGCGGATTGAAATTCACGATCGTGCCGCCAGCCTTCAGGACAGCGTAATAGCAGATCGGGAAATAGGGGATGTTGGGCAGGCAGATGCCGACCTTGACGCCGGGCTTCACGCCCAGCTTCTGAAACCCGGCGGCGGCGCGATCGACCAGGTGGCCAAGCTCACCATAGCTATAATGCCGTCCAAGGAAATCGAGTGCGGAACGCTTGGCAAAGCGCGCAACCGCGCGGTCCAGCAGGGCTGGCACCGGCAGCGCCTCGATCGGCATCTGGTGATCTGTCGGGTCCGGCATGGTCAGCCTCCAGCCCTCTCACGCACACATGCCATGATGATAGCAGAAACCATAATGACGTTAAAGTCCCTTAGTTCCAGTATACGTCAACTTGAGGACGCAAAAATCGATCTGACGCCCGGCGTGTCGATGCCGGGCGCCAGATCGGGGCCTAGAATTTATAGCTGAGATCGAAGGTCAGCAAATCAGCCTGGCTGCCGCTGTAATTGCCCTGGATCACGCCAGCCGTGGCACTCTGCTGAACCAGATTCGTATCGGCAAAGAACAGATGCGCCCAGGCGGCATTGAAGGCGAGGCCGTTATCGAATTTGTAGCCGGCGCCAAAAGCAATCCAGTAGCGATCGGCATCGGGCACCCGCGGGGTCAGATCGGCGGCATCCGGCACCGGCGAGTTGTCATAGGCAAAGCCGGTACGCAGCGTCAGCGCGTCGGTCACGTCATAGGTTGTGCCGACCGAGATGCGGTAGCTGTTGTTCCAGTTTTCCTGTGTGACTGCGGACGGCTGGAAGGGATTGCCGAAATTGATCGCGAGCTGCTTGAAGTTGCTCCAATTGGTGTAGGTGACGTCACCCATAACCATCCATTTCGGTGTGATCGCCTGGCCAACCGACAGCGTCGCCTCTTCCGGATAGTCGATGGCGGCTGATGCGGTCGTGTTCTGGAACGCGCCGGTCAGCGCTTCCAGCACGGCGCCCGGTCCTGGCGTCGTGAAGGTGGCGGTCCCTTTCAGCGTGGTCGACACATGCGACCGATAGGAAAGGCCGATCTTGGTGCTGTCGGTCGGCATATATTCCAGGCCGAGCTTATACCCGGTCGCCCAGGACGTGCCGGTCACCTGCGCATAGCCATCCTGACCCTGCGGGATCGAACCCGGTATCAGATTGGCAGCGCCGAGCGAGCCGAAATCGACCGCGTTGGAGAATGTCGCCGTCGAATGGCGGACGACCAAACCGGCGCCAAGCGACAGATTGGGCATCGGCTTGAACGCGATATTCGGGTTGATATCGATTGTCTGCAGATAGGTGTTCAACGCGAAATAGCGGACATCCGACGCGCCGTCATACAGCGTCTTCAGCCCGAACGGCGCCGACACGCCGAGGCCGACCGCGAACTGATCGCCGATGGCCTGGCTGATATAGATGTCGGGTGCGAAAATCGTCGGATCGCTGACCGCTTGCGTCGTGGTGCCGGACAAGGGCGGCCCGAACGCGCCGAGCAGTGAGGACGAGCCGGTATTGGCGAAGGCGGTATGCGTGAAATACACCGTGCCACCAACCATCATCTGCGTGCCTGGCAGAAAGCCTAGGCCAGCCGGATTGGTGAACTGAACCGACGGCGCATCCTCGATCCCGGAACCGGCACCGGCGGTGCCCTGGGTGGCCGCACTTTGTTCGTTCAGCGAGAAACCGGATGCGAATGCGTTTGTTGATGCCAGCACAATAGGAATCGCGACGAAGGCGATTTTCTTCATTTATTCCTCCCTTGCGACGTTAGGCCGTCGCTATCGGTTCATAGTATCTGCCAATCATTGGGACCTTTACAAGAGAAAAGTGACCAATACGTAATTACATAAATTTAAAGGGAAATATGCGGCGACCTGTCGCAGGCTGCATGTGTTGGGAGGGCGGCTCGCCGGTCAGGTCGGCAGCAGCGGCTCGCTCGCGACAAGCCAGGATTCGATGCTCTGCGCGTCCGCCTGACCGGCGCGGCGCGTCTGAACGATACCGACCATGACCATGGTGACGAGATCGTCGCTGTCGCCGAGCGGCATCAGAACATTCTCGACGTTCACCCAAGCGCGACCGTCAAGTTCGCGCAGATTGCCCGAACCATGCACCGGGCGGCCGTATTGGGCGACCCGTCCGTACATATCCTGCAGTGAGGCCGCGAAATCGCCGTAGGTGTCGCGGTTGATCCATTTGCCGGTCAACTCACCCTTGGAGATCAGGCTGGATGCGGCAGTGCCGACCAAGCGGTAGCGGAACCGCAAGGGCTCGCGGAAAACGTCTACCAACATCAGCCGTGACAGGCATCTCTTGATCTCGGACGGGTCGATTGCGGTTCGCGACGGGAATAGGCGGTCGCCACGCCTCGCGTCCCAATACCGGTATAATTCCACCAATATCGGGTCGGCGATCACCTGGCTTTTTGCAGGGCCGACCAATACCCGCATCGATACGCCTCTCCCAAACGGAGTTCCTTGCGGAGGCAAGTATCGCCGGGCTGAGATTAAGGATTTGTTGCGTTGCGAGCAGCCGCTAAGCCGATACGGCGATCAGCTTGGAACCAGTGGCTCGTTGGCAATGAGCCAGGACTCGACGCCCTGGTTGTCCACCGCCGACTGCACGACGCCGACCAGCACCATCGTCACCTCATCATCTGTGTCGCCAAGCGGCATGAAGATGTCTTCGATGGTGACCCAGTCGCGCCCTTCCAGCAGAGCCCGAAGCGAGCCATAGCCATGGACCGGGCGCTTGGTTTCGACGCAGCGCTCATACATCTCGTACAGCGGTGCCGCGAATTCGCCGAGCAACGAGCGGTCGAGCCACCGGCCGGTCAGCTCGCCGCGCCCCAGCATAGTGGTGACGCCGGTGCCGACCAGGCGGTAGCGGAACCTGAGCGGGTTGCGGAACACATCGGTCAGGATGGTTTGCGGCAAGCAGCGTTTTATGTCGGCCGGATTGATTGACGCCCGCGATGGAAACAACCGCAGCCCGCATTGCTGCTCCCAATACCGGTACAGCTCGACCAATATCGGATCGCCGATCACCTGGCTCTTTGCAGGACCAAACGACACCCGCATCGACATCATCCCCGAAGGATTGCCCCCGCTCAGGAAAATCATGGCACGCGCCGGGTTAACGATCTGTGTCGATGGGGGCGGGGCGTCGAGCGTTGCGCTGTGAGGGATTTGCAGGGATATGGTGCCGTCGCTCGGAATTGAACCGAGGACCTACGCATTACGAGTGCGTTGCTCTACCCCTGAGCTACGACGGCTTACCGGGGCGGCACCATATGCGTATGTGCATAAATGCGCAATATCGATGGCGGTGCTGGTGCTCAGGCGTTCGATTGCCTATTATGACCGGCCTGGATGAAGGGTTTTCTCGAAGGAGTGTCGATAGTGTCGTTGCGCCTGCTGATTGTGCCGCTGTTGCTGGGTTTGACCGCCTGTGCGGGGGAGGAACTGTCCTACGACACCTGGGTGAGCGAGAATTCGCCTGCCACATCCGCTGATGCCAGCCTGAAATCCGCGCTCGATAAGACCTGCGCGCGCGGCGGCGAGAAGACGGAAGGCGAGGCGGTGCATACCGACCAGGGCGACGTGCATCATTACACCTATACCTGCGCCAGGCCGGCGGGTGAGAAGCCCTTCGACCTGTTCGAACTCTAGGCCGTCGATTGTCCACGCCTTTGCCGCGGGTTGAGCAGGCGACGGTTGCGGTCGCAGGCGACCCACCGTCCAAGTTTTCGGTCAGGCGGATCTACTGCGTCGGCCGCAATTATGCGGCCCATGCAGCCGAGATGGGCCACGATGCGCGTGAGGCCCCGTTCTTCTTCATGAAGCCGGCCGATGCGGTGCTGCCCGATGGCGCGGTTATGCCCTATCCGTCGGCCACCAAGGATCTGCACCACGAGCTGGAGCTGGTTGTCGCGATCGGCAAGCGCGGCCGCAACATCCCGGTCGACAAGGCGCTCGACCATGTTTTTGGCTATGCCGTCGGCCTTGATATGACTCGGCGCGATCTTCAGGCGGAGGCCAAGAATAAGGGCCGTCCGTGGGATATGGCGAAGGGCTTTGACTGCTCCGCCCCCTGTGCCGCGATCCATACAGTCGATGCGGTCGGCCATATCGCATCGGGCGAGATTGAGCTCAAGGTGAATGGCAAGGTGCGCCAGCATTCCGACATCAACATGCTGATCTGGAGCGTCGCGGAGACGATCAACCAGCTCTCCTCGCTGGTCGAGCTGTTCCCCGGCGATCTCATCTATACCGGTACGCCCGAGGGCGTCGGCCCGGTCGTCACGGGCGATGTGCTGGAGGGCCGGGTCGAGGGGCTTGGCAGCCTGACCATCACGATCGGCTGACCCCAATGTCCCTGACACTTGCGACCTGGAACATCAATTCGGTGCGTTTGCGGATCGAAAAGGTGAAGCAATTCCTGACCGAAACCTCACCCGACGTTCTGTGCCTGCAGGAAACGAAATCGCCTGACGAGTTCTTCCCGCTGGAGGCGCTGGCGGAGATCGGCTACCGCCACACCATGATCCGCGGGATGAAGGGGTATAACGGCGTCGCCATCCTGTCGCGCCTGCCAATCACCGCCAGCGGATCGGAGGATTGGTGCCGAAAAGAGGATTGCCGGCACGTCTTCGCCGAAATTAACGGCATCGAAATCCACAACCTCTATGTGCCGGCGGGCGGCGATATCCCTGATCCCGAACTCAATCCGAAATTCGCGCATAAGCTCGATTTTCTGAAGGAGACGGAGGCTTGGTTCCGGGCACAGCGTAGGGCCGACAAGCCGATGATCCTGGTCGGCGACCTCAACATCGCGCCGCTCGAGCATGACGTCTGGTCGCATAAGCAATTGCTAACGGTCGTGAGCCATACTCCGATCGAGGTTGAGTGGTTGGGACGGGTGCAGGCGTCGGCGGATTGGCACGACGCCGTCAGGCATTTTGTACCGGCCACCGAAAAGCTCTATAGTTGGTGGAGTTATCGCAACCGGGACTGGGACGCGAGCGATCGGGG
The DNA here is from genome assembly GCA_903931835.1 of uncultured Elstera sp. GTDB lineage: Bacteria > Pseudomonadota > Alphaproteobacteria > Elsterales > Elsteraceae > CAIZEE01. Next base: position 3,153 of record CAIZEE010000494.1, on the reverse strand, counting down.
CAGGCGGCTCGATCATATCTGGATCACCAAGCCGCTGGTGCCGCATCTGAAATCGGCCCTGATCCATCGGCCGGTGCGCGGCTGGGAGCTTGCGTCCGACCATGTTCCGGTTACGGTTACGCTCGACGTTTGAAAGGCGTGTGACAGGCGATGAGCACCCGACATCTTTACCCACTGGGGAAGCTCTATCCCGATTACGGCCTTGCTGGCCTCGGGTTGGTGCTGGCCGTCCCCTGCCTGTCGCTGGAACCCGGCCCCTATTTCGGCGCGATCCTGGGCGGCGTTGTCATTCTGTGCTTGGTGGCGCTCGGCTACACCTGGAACCGGCAGCGCACGGTGGTGACGCTTGATGCAGACCAAGTCGTGGTGCAGGCGTTCGACACCAAAATCATTGAATGGAAGGATTTGACGGCGATCAATCTCGCCTTCTTTTCGCGCAAGGGCGACAAAACCGATGGCTGGATGCAGCTGACGCTGGAGGCCGGCGAGAAAAAGGTAAAGATCGATTCGCGCATTGAGGATTTCATCGCGATCGTCCGCCAGACCGCGCGCGCGGTCGGCGAGAAAAAACTCGCGATCAACGGCCTAACCCGCGCCAATCTGCACGCGCTGGGGATCTATATTTACTGATTAGATAAGACCGAAGCGTCAGGCCAGGATGTCGGTGTTCTGACCACGTCCGCTATGCGCCTGCGCCTCGTCCTGATCGGTTTCACGATCGCGGTCGCGCTTATCGCGGTTCTTCATATTTTGCTTTTCGCGATCGAGCGGGGCCGTTGGGCGCGGAGTCGTCGCTTGGGCCAGCACCGGAGTCGGCACGACTGCCACGGCGATGGGGGTAGGTGTCGGAGCTGTGATCGGCGGAATGATCATGGTGCACCTCTAGATGACAACAGCTTACACGGTTCTGTTAACGTTTCAAGTGGGTGGCATAGGCTCTGATCGGTTCAAGTTGAAGGAACCTGAAACGATCGCCTCCTACCTCTCATACCGTACACGCCAGATGATTCCCTCAAAATCATCGGTCACCAGAAGGCTTCCATCGGGTGCCACGGCCACGCCTGCTGGTCGCCCATAAGCGCGCGACAGTCCCGGACCGCCTGTTTGAAAACCGCTCATGAATACCGTGTAGGCCCCGGTCGGCTTGCCGCCTGCAAACGGGATGGAGACGACCGAATATCCCGCCGGTGTGTAGGCGTTCCACGAGCCATGCAGAGCGACGAAGGCGCTGCCGCGCCAGGTTTCGGGAAACTGGGTCGCGGTATAGAAGGCAAAATCGATCGGCGCTGAATGCGGGCGGATCAGCACATCCGGCACAACGGCCTGTGCCACCATATCGGGACGGCTCTCGCCCAGGTTTGGCTGCACGTGCTGGCCGATATAGGCATAGGGCCAACCATAGAACGCGCCGTCCTGGATATGGGTGAAGTAGTCGGGCACGAGCCCGTCACCCAATCCATCACGCTCATTCACCGTGGCATAGAGCAGGCCGGTGGATGGGTGAAAGGCGAGGCCGATCGGGTTGCGCGTGCCGCTGGCGAAGGTCCGTTGGTGACTGCCATCGGCGGCAAATTCCTGGATGGTGGCGCGCGGTGCTGCTTCCTCATCAATATTGCCCAGGCTGCCGATGCCGACATAGAAATGCTTGCCGTCGGGGCTGAACACCAGGCTGCGCGTGCGGTGACCGCCGGAGCCGCCAAAGGCGTCCTCAGGCGTGATAAGCGTCGCCTCTTGCTGCTTCTTCGGCTTTGCCGCTGGATCATAGTCGAGCCGCCAAACGCCGTTGAGATCGGCGACATAAAGCCTGTCGTCATGGAACGCCATGCCGAAGGGCGTGTCGAAGCCATAGGCGAGCGTGGTGCGGGTCGCGTGTCCGCTACCGGTCGGATCCTTAAGCAGCGTAATCCTTCCGGCATCGCTTTCAGCCAACAGCACATTGCCATCCGGCGCGATCAGCAGCTTGCGGGCATCGCCCAAACCATCGGCAAAGATGCTGACTTTGAATCCGGGTGGCACCGCTGGCAGCACGCCCTCGGCGCGCAGTTCCGGTGAGGGCGCATTCGAAGAGCTCGGCGTCGCAAAAGGGGCCGGCAAATCTTGCGGCAGCACCCTCATTGTCTCGCCGGGTGTTTGAGCGCATACCCCGGCAATGGAGAAGAGCAATGCTGCCACGGTGCCGCATGACAGCGAATTAAGCGGCGGTCGCCGCGTCTCCCTGTTACGGTGCGGCGCTTTCGAGCCCTTGGTCGTCTTGCCAGAACGGTTTTGCATCGTGCCGCCTCTTCTTCGCCTGATCCGCCCGCGCCAATGGGTGAAAAACGCCTTCGTCGTGGCGCCGCTCTTTTTCACGCCGGGCTTGCTGTCGTCGCATAATATCGGCGTGGTGGCGCTGGGTGTCGTTTGTTTCTGCCTGCTGGCCAGCTCCGTCTACATCATCAACGACTATATGGATCGGGAAACCGATCGTCAGCATCCGGAGAAGGCGCATCGTCCGCTCGCCGCCGGAACGGTAACGCCGGTCCAGGCGCTGACGTTCCTTGTCCTGATGATGATCGGCGCCTGCGCGCTGGCGATCTGGCTCGGTCGGGATTTTGCGCTGATCGCCTTGCTCTATCTCGTCACCAATCTCTTGTACTCGCTGGCGCTGAAGCGCCTGTCGATCGTCGATGTGATGCTGGTGGCCTTGGGCTATGTGCTGCGGGTTTATGCCGGTGCCGCGCTGATCGGCGTTACCGCGAGCGTATGGATCATCAGCTGTACGCTGCTGGTCTCGCTGTTCATCGCTCTGGCCAAGCGCCGCGACGATGTCGCGCGCGATCTGGGGGCAGGCCACCGCGCAGCGCTGAAGGGCTATAACAAGCCGTTCCTGGATGCGAGCATCGCGATCGTGCTGGCCAGCCTGGTCGTCTCCTATCTGATCTACACCACCGAGCCGCATGCCGGCACCGACCGGCTTTATCTGACAACGCCGTTCGTCATCATGGGCGTGCTGCGCTATTTGCAGATCGCCTTGGTGGAGGAACGGTCCGGGGCGCCCACCTCGATCGTCACCACCGACCGCTTCCTGATCCTCTGCGTTGTCGCCTGGGTCTGCAGCTACGGAGCGCTCGTCTATGGCTGAACCCGGACGATTTTCCGAAGGCCGGATCAAGC
>CAIZEE010000493.1 GCA_903931835.1 uncultured Elstera sp. | reverse complement strand
GTATCCAGGATGAAACGCCGTTGCGCTGGCTCAGGCGCCCTGCCGCCGAACCCGCTGGTGCTGTAGAGCACCGGTGCCAGCGTCATGCCGATGCCGGCCGTCGTGGCGGCGTCCAGCAAGGCCGCTGAGGTTGCAACGGCATCGCCATAGGCGCGGCCGGAGGCGTCGTTATGCAGATAATGGAATTCGCAGACCGAGGTATAGCCCGACTTGATCATCTCGATATAGAGTTGGGTTGCGATATGACCGATGTCGCCCGGGGTCAGTCGGTCGACAAAGCGATACATGGCGTCGCGCCAGGACCAGAAATCGTCGGAATGGCTCGATCGATATTCGGCCAATCCGGCCATCGCGCGTTGGAAGGCATGGCTATGCAGATTAACGGCACCCGGTATGGCGGCACCGGCAATGCGCTCGGCATCGGGCGGACAGGGCTGATCTGTCGCAATGCCGATGATGAACCCGGCGCGATCGACGGCAATCTGCACATTATTTGCCCAGCCATCTTCCAGCCGGGCAGTTTCCAGGAAAAGCGTGGTCATGCTTGATCCAAGCCTGTATATACAACTAGCTTATACGCCGGTCTTTCTGAGGCAACAAGCAGGAAAGCGATGAAGCACGCCGAGCAATGGGACGATCTGTGGCTGGATGCGCGCCTGGCGACCATGGTGGGGTCAGGCTATGGCGTGGTCGAGGATGGGGCGATCGGCGTGCGCGATGGCGTCATCGTCTATGCCGGGCCTAGAGCCGATCTGCCTTTGCTCGCGCAGTCATCAAGGGCGCATCACAATGCCGGGCGGCGCTGGATCACGCCGGGGCTGATCGACTGCCACACCCATATCGTCTATGGCGGCAACCGGGCGGCGGAATTCGAGATGCGGCTTGAGGGACGGTCCTATGCCGAGATCGCGGCGGCTGGCGGCGGCATCGTCTCGACCGTCAAGGCGACCAGGGAGGCCAGTCTCGACCGGCTGGTCCATCTGGCGTCGGCCAGGCTGAAGCCGTTGATCGCCGAAGGCGTGGTCGCGATCGAAAGCAAATCGGGTTATGGCCTCGACCTTGAGAGCGAGATCAAGCTGTTGCGCGCCGGACGGCTGCTGCCCCTCCGTCACCCCATCCATGTCCGCACGACCTTCCTCGGCGCGCATGCGCTGCCGCCGGAATTTGCCGGGAAAAGCGACGATTACATCGATTACCTGATCGGGACGGTTCTGCCGCAAATCGTCTCGTTCGGGCTGGCTGACGCGGTCGATGCATTCTTGGAGACGATCGGGTTCTCTCACGCCCAGGTTGACCGTCTGTTTGCCGCCGCGACCAGGATGGGATTGCCGGTCAAGCTGCATGCCGACCAATTATCGGACGGGCGGGGTGCCGCCTTGGCCGCGCGGTATCAGGCGCTGTCGGCCGATCACCTGGAATATACCTCGGCCGAGGGCGTGGCGGCGATGGCCAAGTCTGGCACGGTTGCCGTCCTGCTGCCCGGCGCCTTCTACACCCTGCGCGAAACCAAACTGCCGCCGATTGAAGCGTTGCGCCAGGCGGGCGTCAAGATGGCGGTCGCGACCGACAGCAATCCGGGCACGTCGCCCACCACCTCGCTCCTGCTGATGCTCAACATGGCGGCAACCCTGTTCCGCCTGACCCCTGCCGAAGCCCTGGCCGGCGTCACCCGAAATGCGGCGGCGGCATTGGGCCTTGGTAGCTCCCATGGTACGCTGGAGGCCGGCAAACGCGCGGATTTCTGCGTCTGGGACATCGAAACCCCGGCGGAATTGACATATTCGCTCGGCGGCAACCCGCTTTATCAGCGCGTTTGGTCCGGCCAGATCGGATGATTGGTCCAGATTCTGCAATCCAATTGTTTCCGACGTCTGGACTCTTCCCAATAAATTCCGATCATGTGGATGATCGGAATTTCATCGCAGTGGTGAATCGTGCTACGCACCATGCAGTGAGTGCAATCGTGCTATGAGGATGGCGGCATGAATCTGGGTGAAACCAAGGATCCCACCAGTAAGCTCGTTGGCATCGGGTTTGTCATCGGGCTGCATATACTGATCGTATACGCGCTGGCGTCCGGCCTGGCGCACCAGATGGTTGAGGTCATCAAGTCGCCGCTTGAGACCAAGATCATCAAGGAAGAGAAGCCACCAGACGACGATACGCCGCCGCCGCCGCCGCCGCCAAAGCTTGTGGCGCCGCCGCCGCCCTTTATCCCGCCACCCGAGATCAGCATCCAGACGCCGCAATCGACCAACGCGATTACGGCGGTCCAGCATGAGGTGGTCGCACCCAAGCCGCCGCCCGCGCCGGCGCAGGTTGCGGTGGTGGCACCCCCGGTGCACGTGCCGGCCGGCACTGACCCGAACAAATATTGCCCGCGCAAGCCGGATTATCCGTCTTTGTCGAAGCGTAATTCCGAGGAAGGAACGGTGGTTCTTGAGTTCCTGATCGGCGATGACGGCTCGGTCAAGGACAGCAAGGTGATCCAGTCGAGCGGTCATCCGAGGCTTGATGAGGCGGCGCGTTCCGGCCTGTCATCCTACTGCCATTTCAAACCGGCGACCGATGACGGCAAACCGGTTCAGACCTGGCAGCAATTGAAATATACTTGGCGCTTAGAGGATTAGCGGATCTGGAACCCTTGAAATGCCTGATCGTCCGGGGGGTCCGGACGATCAAAGGCAAAGCCAGGTAGCAAGAAATGCCAGGTACAAAAATGGTAGAACGGAGTGTTCAACAAATGTCCAAAGTGATGAAATCCATTGTGAGCGGGCTATTCGCCCTGACCCTGTTGGCGGCACCGCTGGCGCCGGCCTTGGCTCAGGACGCCTCGCCCCCGCCGCCGCCTGCACAGACGCAGCAGGTTGAGGTCGATAATCCCTACGGTCTTGAATCGCTGTGGAGCCAGGGCGACTTCGTCGCGCGCTTCACGCTGATATCGCTGGTCGTCATGTCGATGGGCACTTGGTACATTCTGATCACCAAGCTGGTCGAGCAGAGCCGCCTGATGTCGAGTGCGGCTGCCGCCAATAAGACGTTCTGGAGTGCCGCCTCGGCGGGCGACGGCCTGACCAAGCTGAAGCCCGGCAGCCCGTTCCGCTATATCGCCGAGCGTGGCGTCAGCGCCACGCAGCATCACTCGGGCACGCTGGTCGACCAAATCGATCTGCATACCTGGGTTACAATGTCGATCCAGCGCGCGGTCGATGAAATCTCGAATCGACTGCAGGG
>CAIZEE010000492.1 GCA_903931835.1 uncultured Elstera sp. | reverse complement strand
TCGTTACCGTCGTGGATCGGGCGGACGCCGGTGCGGCACTCGGCAAATGCAGCATTATCTTTGAGGCGGTGCCGGAAACCCTGGAGGCAAAACGCGAGGCCTTCGCAGTGATCAGCGAGCATTGCCGAACATCGGCTCTGGTCGCCTCCACGACCTCGACAATCGGCGTTGAGGATCTGGCAAAACTGATCGTGGGACCCGAACGGTTTCTCAACGCACATTGGCTCAATCCCGGCTTCCTGATGCCGTTGGTCGAGCTGTCGCCGAGTGCCAGTACAGCACCCGAAACGACCGCGACAATGAAGGCGTGGCTGCAGGGTATCGGCAAGGTGCCGGTCGTCTGCCGCGCCTCGCCCGGCTACATCGTGCCGCGCATCCAGGCGCTGGCCTGCGCCGAAGCATGCCGGTTGGTTGAGGAAGGGGTGGCCTCGGCAGAAGATGTCGATCTTGCGATCAGCGTCGGTTTCGGCCTGCGATTTGCCACGCTCGGCATGCTGGAATTTGTCGATTGGGGTGGCGGCGACATTCTGTATTACGCGCTGCGCTATATGGGCGAGACCATCGACGAGCATCGCTTCGCCACGCCGCAGATCGTAACCGATTACATGGCTCAGGGTCGGCGGGGCTTACGCGACGGGATCGGTTTCTATGACTTCGCTGGCCGGGATATCGAGGCGTATCGAAAGGCGAAGCTCGGTGAGTTCGTCACCCTGCTGAAGCAGCGCGGCCTGATGCCGAAATACCAGCCGTCATCGCTTAAGTAGCTCTGCGACTTCCGCCTTGATGACCGGCAGCAATTCCTCCTCGAACCAGGGATTGCGCTTCAGCCAGCCGGTATTGCGCCAGGATGGGTGCGGCAGGGGGATCATGCGCGGTGGTTCGTTACGCCGATAGATCTCCCGCCAACGCCTGACCGTTTCCGTCACGCCGCCCTTGGTCAGATCACGGCCGAGATGCCAGCGTTGGGCATAGCCGCCGATGAGCAGTATCAGCTTGAAATGCGGCAGTTGCCCGAATAGGCGCCCATGCCAGATTTCGGAGCATTCACGCCGGGGCGGCAGATCGCTGCCGGCGGCATCATACCCCGGAAAGCAGAACCCCATCGGTACGACAGCGATCTTGTCGACGTCATAGAAGGTCGCGTCATCGACAGCCAGCCAGCTTCTCAAACGAACGCCCGACGCATCCGTATAGGGCTTGCCGGAGGCGTGAACCCGCGCGCCCGGCGCCTGGCCGGCGATGCAGATGGGCGCGTTGGCCGAGACCTGAAGAACCGGTCGCGGCTCATGCGCCAAGGCCGCACCGTAACGCGGCGCGTCATAACAGGCGCGACAAGACCTGATCTCTTTGAGCAGGACGTCCAGTTCTGTGTTCAACGGGCACCCAGGCGTCTGCGCAATTCTTTATTCTCCGCCTCAAGTTCAGCGATACGCTCGCGAACCGGCTCCAATATCGGGGTCAACTCGTCTTGGGTGTAGCGCGGCGTGATGTGCTGGGGGCAGTTCCAGTCGAACGCCTCCAGATGAAACAGCATCGCACGCTCCACTTTCGCATTGTAGTCCGGTATCGCGAGGCGCTGGCTGAGTTCGGGATCGCTTGTGAGATCCCTTTCCTCTGCATGCGCCAGGATTTTCAGCCGCCGCCGGTTCGGGTAATCCATCAGAAACAACGCCACCCGGTCATCGGCGGCGATATTGCCGACGCTGATATATTGCCGGTTCCCCCGGAAATCGGCGAAGCCCAGCGTCTTGTCGTCGAGCACGCGCAGAAACCCCGCCGGACCGCCGCGATGCTGCATATACGGCCAGCCCGTTTCGGACACGCTTGCCATATAGAAACTGTCGCGCTCGGCAATGAACTGCACCTCCGACGGCGTGAAGCGATCGAACGCGCGATTGCCGCGGAAATCGGACCATTGCTCGGCACTGCCATTGGCGGCCTGCGCCGCTTTCACGCTCGGCGTTGAGGCAATATCGAGAAAGCCATAGGACATGATTGGCTCCTGTGAGAAGACACCAGGATAAATGGGGTATTTCGGCCAATCAGATAATCCTGTATTTCTGGAATATCATCTCTCGGAAAGTGAGAGGCTATGGATCGTCTGGATGCGATGGCGATATTGGTTGCTGCGGTCGATGCGGGCAGCTTCTCAGCCGCTGGCCGCAAGCTCGGCGTGCCGCTTCCGACGATCAGCCGCAAGGTCGCGGATTTGGAGGCGCATCTCAAAACGCGGCTGCTCGTCCGATCGACCCGCAAGCTTGCCCTGACCGAGGCCGGCCAGGCCTATGTCGCTGCCTGCAAACGCATTCTGGAGGAGGTTGGCGAGGCCGAGACGCGCGCATCCGGCGAATACACAATCCCGCGCGGCGAACTGACGCTGACCGCACCCATCGTTTTCGGCCGGCTGCATGTCTTGCCCGTGGTCAACGACTTCCTCAGCGACTTCGCCGAGATCACCGTGCGCCTCCGCTTGGCCGACCAGACCATCGATCTGCTCGACGAGCATGTCGACTTAGGTGTGCGCATTGGTGATCTGCCGGATAGCAGTCTGGTGGCAACACGCGTGGGTGTCATTCGGCGCGTGGTGTGCGGCAGTCCGGGCTATTTCGCCGTACACGGGACACCCCAAGCACCAGAAGATCTTGCCAAACACGCCTGCGTCACGTTTTCCGCCATGGCGTCTGATGCGTCCTGGGCGTTCAAATCCAGCAGCCGTCAGACCAAGCTCATCCGCCCGGCCTGCCGCCTGCATGTCAACACGGCAGAGGCAGCAGTCGATGCCGCTATCGCCGGCGTCGGCATCACCAATGTCCTGTCGTATCAGGTCGCCCGTGCGGTGGCGGATGGGGATCTCAGCATCGTCCTGGCGGAGTTCGAGCCGCCACCGATTCCGGTCCATCTCATTCATGCCCAGCAGGGGCTGTTGCCGCTGAAGATGCGCCGCTTCCTCGAATTCGCCGCCCCGCGTTTGCGAAGGTCGCTGCTCGCATCGCATATGAAATTAGGTGGGGCGGACAGATAATAAGGATCCGAGTGATGACGGGATGGGGAGCACGGATATGACCCGATCGACCAAAGAAAAACGCGCCGATTTCCGGGCGTTGCACGCCCAAGGCTGCTTCGTACTGCCCAATCCCTGGGATACCGGCAGCGCCAGGCTGTTTCAGCATCTGGGATTTTCAGCTCTCGCCTCGACCAGTGCGGGATACGCCTGGTCGATCGGCCTGGCCGACAATGCGGTGACGCGCGATGACGTTCTGAGTCATCTGACCCAGCTGAGTGCCGCCGTCGACCTGCCGATCAATGCCGATTTTGAGTCGGGCTTCGCCGCCGATCCCGAAGGTGTCGCGAGTAATGTCAGCCTCGCCATCGCAACCGGCATTGCCGGCTTGTCGATCGAGGATCGCAAGCTCGACGAGCCCGGGCTTTTTGATTTGCCGTTCGCCGTGGAGCGCATTCGGGCCGCGCGTGCTGCGATCGATCGGTCGGGCCAGGATGTCATTCTGGTGGCGCGGACAGAGGGTCTGCTGATTGATCCCGGCGCAGTCACGACCGCCATCGACAAGCTTGTCGCCTTTGCCGAAGCTGGCGCTGATTGCCTCTATGCGCCCGGTGTGACAGGCAGCGACGCGATCGCGACGATGGTTCGCGCCCTAGCGCCGAAGCCACTGAACGTGCTGGTCATGGATCCGGCGGTGACGGTCGCAGAGTTGGCCGATCTCGGGGTGCGGCGCATCAGCATCGGCGGCTCGCTCGCGAGGCTCGCCTGGGGGGCGACCTTGGAGGCGGCCAAGACTATCAAAGCGGGTTCGTTCGATAGTCTGGCGGGCGGCATGTCGGGTCGCGAGTTGAACGCGATCTTCGCCAAGTTCTGAGCCTAGAAGCCGAGCGATTGCTGGGCCGGTTTAGGCGGGCCAAAGCGCACACCCTCCAGCTCCAACATCCGAACCTTGGTATCGGAGCCGCCCGGCGCTGAAAACCCGCCAAGCTTGCCGCCGGCGGCGAGCACGCGATGGCAGGGAATGATCAGCGGCACCGGGTTCTTCGCCATGGCCTGCCCGACTTCCCGCGCGGCTTCCTGTCCGGCCCCCGCCTCCTTGGCGAGGCTGCCATAAGTCGTGGTGCTGCCCCAGCCGACGCGCCTCAAGGCCGCGTAGATCTGCTGGAAGAACGCGTCCTGGTCGGCTAGGTCGATCGGTACATCACGGAAATCGACGGCCTCGCCACGGCAGTAGCGCGTCACCGCCGTGATTACCTCGGCGACCATGGGCGGCGGCGCACCTCGTTCAGCGAGGGGCGTCCGGCGAAGCAAAAGCCGCTCGGTCTCGCCGGCGTTTTGCCCCGGCAACTGAAAGCGCGTGACGCCGAAATCGTTCCACGCGATGGCGCAATACCCAAGCGCTGTTTCGAGGACGGAATAGTGATGCGGCTTTTGATCCATGACCCGGTTTCCGGCGTCTGTTGCGCGCTCAGAGTGGCAAGGTGGCGACTCATCCACATCGGTAACAGAGAAAGGGTATTCTGCCACCGTCATTTCATGCCACATCTGTTGTCGGCAGCGATTACGGAGGGGCCCGACCTTGAGTCTCATCGATACCCGGAGCGAACAGTTATTCCCGGTGCTGACAGCGGCGCAGATCGCCGTCGCACAGCGCTTTGCCGATGGCGCGCCTAAGCGTTTCCAGCCGGGCGAGGTGCTGGTGTCGGTTGGCGAGCACCATGTGCCGGCTTTCCTGGTTCTTGAAGGTCAAGTGATGATCAGCCGCCATGATGGGGCGGGACGCCAGAGCGAGCTGGTCACCCACGGCCCGGGCCAGCTGACCGGCGAGATCGCCCAGCTTGCCGGACGGCCTAGCCTGGTCGATGCGCATGCCGGAAGCGCCGGTTGCGAGGTGCTGAGCTTCGATGCGGCACATCTCAGAGCGCTGATTATCGGTGCGGCTGAGCTTGGCGAAATCATCATGCGTGCGTTGATTTTGCGCCGGACGGCGATGATCGCCGATGGCGGGGTCGGTTCGATCATCGTGGGCGAACCGGGCAAGGCGGCGGTCGTCAGGCTTGAAGGGTTTCTGCGCCGCAACGGCTACCCCTATTCTGTGCTCGACGTCCACGCCGATGCCGATGGAAAGGCTCTGGTCGAACGGCTGCGGATCGATCAGGCCGATCTGCCGCTGATACTCTGCCCCAACGGCACGGTACTGAAGAACCCGACAGAGGTCGCGGTCGGCGCGTGTCTCGGCATCACCCCCGATTGGGATGCGGATAAAACCTTTGACGTCGCGGTGGTCGGCGCCGGGCCAGCCGGTTTGGCGACCGCAGTCTATGCCGCGTCGGAAGGACTGTCGGTGGTGATCCTAGACGCACAGGCTTATGGCGGACAGGCGGGAGCCTCCTCCCGGATCGAAAACTATCTCGGTTTCCCGACCGGCATTTCTGGCCATGCCTTGGCGGCCCGCGCCTTCATTCAAGCGCTCAAATTCGGTGCGGAGATCTTCATCCCGGTCGAGGCGCAGGCGCTGGATTGCGGTGGTGGCGACCGCAAACCGGGCGATCTGTTGGCGGTGAAATTGGCGGGCGACCGCGTCGTTCGCTCACGCGCCGTGGTGATCGCGTCGGGCGCGCGTTACCGGCGGCCGGGGATCGCCAATCTCGATGTGCTCGAAGGGGCCGGCGTGTCTTATTGGGCGTCGCCGGTTGAGGCCAAATTATGCGAGGGCGAAGAGGTGGCGCTGGTCGGTGCCGGCAACTCCGCCGGCCAGGCGGTCGTCTATCTCGCATCCAAGGTCAAGACGTTGCATCTGATCGTGCGGGGGCGGAGCCTGGAGGCGACCATGTCGCTTTATCTGGTCCAGCGGATTGCTGCTTTGCCCAATGTCGTTTTGCATCTGCGCACCGAAGTGACCGGTGTGATCGGCGATGCGGCGTCGGGCCTGCAAGGCCTTCAGCTGATCGGCCGCGACACTGGCGAGACCCGTAGCTGCACGACCCGCCATCTGTTCATGTTTATCGGCGCCGATCCGAATACCGGCTGGCTCGCCGGCTGTCCGGTTTTGCTCGACGCAAAGGGCTTCGTTAGAACCGGTGAGGCGATTGGCGATGCGCCATGGCCGCAATTCGGCCGCGCACCGTTTCCGCTGGAGACCAGCGTGCCTGGCGTCTTTGCGATCGGCGATGTGCGCTGCGGCTCGACCAAGCGGGTTGCCGCCGGCGTGGGCGAGGGGGCTCAAGTGGTAGCGTCGCTCCATCAGTTCCTCAATCCCACCTGAGTAGGACTTTAACCATGGACAGGCCATGCGGCCATCGGGCAACCATCGCCACCGTGACGCCCAGCGCCAAGGGCTGCGAGGAATGCCTGAAGATCGGCTCCAACTGGCTGCATTTGCGCATCTGCCGGACTTGCGGCCATGTCGGCTGTTGCGACCAGTCGCCCCATCGCCACGCGACGCTCCATTTCCATCAGACCAGCCACCCGATCATCGAAGGCTATGACCCGCCCGAGGGGTGGGGGTGGTGCTATGTCGACGAAACCTTCCTAGACCTGCCGGACCAGACGCCACAGCAGGGCCCGATCCCGCGCTATTACTGATCCGATGCCAGATCAACTGACGATACAGCGGCATCCACGCCTGGTGCTGACGGCGACCATTTTGGCGTCGAGCCTGTCCTTTATCGACAGCTCGGTCGTCAATGTCGGCTTGCCCGCCATCTCGGCCAATTTGTCGGCGGGTGACGGCGGGCTGTCTTGGGTGGTCAATGGCTATCTGTTGCCGCTCAGCGCGCTGTTGCTGATTGCCGGGGCGGCCGGCGATGTGTTCGGCCGCCGCCGGCTTCTTGTGCTCGGTGTGGCGTTGTTTATGGCGTCATCTCTGCTGTGCGCGGTGGCTCCGAGCCTTCCCTGGCTGGTTGCGGGTCGCGTGGTGCAGGGCATGGGTGGGGCCATGATGATGCCGAACAGTCTTGCCATCCTTGGCAACAGTTTCAGCGGTGCGGCGCGTGGCCGTGCGATCGGCATCTGGGCCGCATTCGGTGCAGCGATGGGGGCGGTCGGCCCCTTTTTCGGCGGCTGGTTGATCGACGCTATCGGTTGGCGGGCGATCTTCCTGATCAACCTGCCGCTCGCAATGGGCGCCATCTTTCTGGCGCTGCGCTATATCGCCGATGATCACAGGAACGACCGGACGAAACTCGACCTGCTGGGGGCGGGGCTCGCGACCATCACTTTGCTGGCATTGACCTGGGGGTTGACCATCGCGTCTGAAGCGCGGGCGCTAGACTCAAATGCCGGTTTGCTGCTCGCCCTCGGCGTGCTCGGCGCGGTGCTGTTCATCTGGATAGAACGCAGGCGTGGTGATACGGCGATGCTGCCGCTCGCCTTGTTCGCCTCCTCCAGTTTCACCGGGCTGATGCTGGTCACATTGCTGCTTTATGGCGCGCTGGGCGGCTTCATCGTCCTGATCCCCTATGTCCTGATCGAGTCCGAGGCGTATTCGGCCACCTTGGCGGGCGCGGCGCTGATGCCATTGCCGCTGGTGATGGCGGTCGCGTCGCCGCAGATGGGCAAGATCGCCGGCCGGATAGGCTCTCGTCTGCCTCTCACGATTGGTCCCCTGATCGTTGCCGTTGGGTTTGTGGCAACGGCGCGGATTGGCGGCCCGGGCAGTTACTGGGTGACGGCGTTCCCGGCGATGCTGCTGATTTCGGTCGGCCTAGCGGCGGCAGTTGCCCCGCTGACCACCGCTGTGCTTGCGTCGGTCAGTTCCACGCATACCGGCGTCGCCTCCGGACTCAACAGCGCGATTGCGCGCGCAGGCGGGCTGATCGCCACGGCGTTTGTCAGCGGGGTGCTGGCATCTCATGGGACAGAGCTGCTCGACAGTTTCCACATTGCGGCATGGGTCTCTGCCGCAGCTTGTGTCGCTGCCGGCCTTGCCGCGTTTATCTGGGTTGGTCGCCGCTAATCGCTATGGTCTGAGACGATCCGCCAGCCGCCCGGCAGCTTCTTGAAGACAAGGGTCGACAGCCCGGTCGCCTCCTTGGGCGCGCCGTCCTTTTGCAGGTGATAGCGCAGCACGACAAAGGCTGTCGCTGGTTCGAGCTGCCGGAAATGCACGATCTCCACAGTCAAATGCCCCATCGCCTTGGCCTCACCGGTGCCGTAATGGCCGGCGTAGAGATCGTGGATAGCGCGGTAGCCGCTGATGATCTTGTCGCCGCCGACAAAGACCGTTTCGGGTGAGTCGTCATAGAGCGCCATGAACTCGTCGAGTTTGCCGGCACTCCAATCGGCAGCACTGGCGTCGAGCGCGGCCTGAATGTCGGCCTGTGTCGACGGCGCGCTCTTGACGCCAGTGCCGAGCATCAGGGTCAGCATCGCCACGCCGGCGAAAATCGTTCCTCTGTTCATCGTGGCACTCCCCCGTCTTGGTCCAAATTGTCGCAGAGCGAATGCTAGAGGCGCAGATTGGGCCTGTCATCGCCTAAGAGTGGCGATTATGCAATTAAGAATGAGTTGCAATCGCATGATGCGTTTGGTAGGGATGCTCCTCGCT
>CAIZEE010000491.1 GCA_903931835.1 uncultured Elstera sp. | reverse complement strand
GCTCGCCCGCCGACATGCAGATTGGCCCTTGCCTCGCCATGCGCCGGCACGCGGTTGACGGCACCGCCGACCTTGCCGTCGATCAGCACGATGCGCTTATCGCCCTGGCGGATTTCCGGCAAATAGCGCTGCACCATCAAGGGTTCGCGGCTGCCCCGGCTGAACAGTTCTATGAGGGCGGTCAGGTTCTCGTCATCGGGCTTCAGATGGAACACGCCGGCGCCGCCATTGCCGTAAAGCGGCTTGACGATGATATCGCCATGCTCCTTGCGGAATTCGGCGATGTCGCGCGCATCCGCCGTGATCAGCGTCGGCGGCATCAATTCCGGAAAATGCGTCACATAGAGTTTTTCAGGCGCGTTGCGCACCTCGACCGGGTCGTTCACCACCAGCGTCTTCGGGTGGATATGCTCCAGCAGATGGGTGGTCGTGATATAGGCGAGATCGAAGGGCGGGTCCTGGCGCAGCATCACCACGTCGAAGCGGTCGAGCTCCAGCAGCTCGGGCTTGCCAAAGATGAAATGATTGCCCTTCTCGCGCTTCACCGTCACGCGGTGGCCGCGCGCCTGCACGCGGGTGCCGTTCAGGCTGATCGCCTGGGGCAGGTAGTGATAGATCTGGTGGCCGCGCCGTTGCGCCTCCAGCATCAGCACGAAGGTGCTGTCGCCGGCGATGTTGATGGCCTCCATCGGGTCCATCTGAAAGGCGACGGTCAAGCTCATGGGTCAGGCACTCAATAAAGGGTTCTCACCACGCGCCGGTGAGATGGATGGGCAGGCGCCACGGCGTGATCAGCACCACGTCATAGCGTCGATCGAGAAGGGCAAGATCGGCTCGCCTTGCCAAGAACCACTCACCGGCGCGGATGATGCGACGCTGCTGGTCGGCGCGCAAGGCGTCAGACGCCAGCATCAGATCCGGCCTCGCCTTAACCTCGACGAAGACCAGGATATGGCCGCGCCTTGCGATCAGATCAATCTCTCCGACCGGCGTCCGCATACCCCGCGCGACAATGCGGTAGCGTTTCAGCGTCAGATAGAGGGCGGCCCAGCCTTCCGCCCGCTTGCCAAATCCCCGCGCGAGGCGGCCGCGTTCGGCTCGGCTCATTTGGATAGAGCCAGCGCCCGGTTATAGACCTCGCGCTTGCTCGATCCGGTGGCGGCCGACACCGCCTCCGCTGCGTCGCGCACCGATAGATGCGACAGCGCGTCGAGCAGCAGCGCATCGATCGCCTGTTCGTCAGGCGCCTCATCCAGCGGCGGGCCGACAATGATGACGAGTTCGCCCTTGGGCGGCCCGGCTTGTTCGTAATGCGCCGCGAGGCCCGCCAGACTGCCCCGCCGCATCTCCTCATAGAATTTGGTGAGCTCGCGGCCCACGGCGGCCGGCCGGTCGCCCAGCGCCTCCGCCATATCGGCGAGTGATCCGGCAATGCGGCTGGGCGCTTCATAAAACACCAGCGTCGCATCGATCCGGGCGAGGTCTTTGAGATCGCTCAACCGCTCGCCGCTGCGCCGCCCGGGAAACCCGGCGAACAAGAACCGGTCGGTCGGCAGCCCGGCTGTGGCGAGCGCGGTCAGCAAGGCTGAGGCGCCGGGCAATGCAGTCACCGCATGTCCCGCCTCGACCGCCATCTTCACCAGCCGATAGCCGGGGTCGGAAATCAGCGGCGTGCCGGCATCCGACACCAGCGCCACGATCTGGCCGGCGGCCAGACGCTCCAGGATTTCCGGCCTGGCCCGCTCGCCGCTGTGATCGTCATAGCGCAGCAACTTGGCCTTGATACCATAGGCATGGGTGAGTTTGCCGGTGACGCGCGTATCCTCACAGGCGATCGCATCGGCCGCCTGCAGCAGGTCGAGGGCGCGCAGCGTGATGTCGCGCAGATTGCCGATCGGCGTCGCGACGATATAGAGACCGGGAGCAAAGGCAGGGCCTGCCGGTTTACTTAATCCTGGGCTCTGGGTAGGGTCGGCCAAATCGGGGAGCCTTGAGGTTGAGCGCAAAGTGCTAAGAGCCAGTGTCAGAACGCTTGGGATTGTCGCCGCGGCCCTGCTGCTCGCTGCCTGCCAGTCAAAGACCATAGAGCAAGCGCCGCCGGGCTCGCAAGGCGGCCACGCGACGGCGGCTCCCAAGCCGGGCGAGCCACCCTTGCCCCCGCCGCCGCCACCCGGCACCGGCAGGGCGGAGCCGGCGACCCCGGTCGCGCCCTCGCCCGCCGGCACGGCCGATCAAGCGCCGGCCACTCAGATCATCGCTGGCAGCGTCCGCGTGGCGCTGCTGCTGCCGCTGACCGGCCGCGACGCCAATTTGGGCCGCGCCATGCTGGATGCCGCCGAGATGGCCGTGTTCGATTTCGGCGACGAGAATTTCACCTTGCTGCCTTATGATACGGAGGCTGGCGGGGCGGGCCCGGCGGCGCAAAAGGCGGTCGACGCCGGTGCGCAGCTCATTCTGGGGCCGCTTTATGCCCGCCAAGTGCGCGAGGTGGCGGATGTCG
>CAIZEE010000490.1 GCA_903931835.1 uncultured Elstera sp. | reverse complement strand
TGCTCGACGAACCCTTTGGCGCCCTCGACGCCACCGTGCGCAAGGAGCTTCGCCACCATTTGCGCCGCATCCATGATGAGACTGGCCTGACCACCCTCTTCGTCACCCATGATCAGGAAGAAGCGCTTGACCTTGCTGACCGGGTGGCGGTGCTGCGCGAGGGGCGCTTACTGCAGGTCGGCGCGCCCCGCACCCTGCTCGACGCGCCACAATCGGCCTTTGTCCACGCCTTTTTGGGCGAGACCAACCGCCTGCACGGCCTCGCCCGCGCTGGGCGGGTTATGGTCGCGGGCGAGCCTTGGCTTTCCCCCGCCACGACCCTGGCCGACGGCCCCGTTGCACTATTTTTCCGCTTCCACGAAACCGAAATTGTCGGCCCAGACCATGGCCTGGCGGTTAGGCTGTTTGCCGTGCATCGAAAGGGAGGAAACGTGCGGCTCGAAGGGCGAGACCCGCGCGGCCAAACGGTCGAAATCGACCGCCCCCTGACCGAAGAAGGCCACTATCAGCCCGGCCAGACCCTCTATGTCCGACCAACCGTCCCCCGCATCTACGCCGAAGACCCGCCAGCGGCGTGAGGGAGGTGGGGGCGCTCACCCGTCAATTCGCCCCGTGGGCGCCAGAGGACGGCCAAGGGGGGGCAGCTGGACTGTCAGCGCTTTCCTCGCCGGTGCCGGACGGGTTTTGCCGGTCGAAAGGCCGTCGGCAGGCGTTCCTCCAAACCACCTCATAATCCGCTCGAAATCGTCGCTGAAAACACCTGCCAGAACAAGGCCCACCAAATCGGCTTTGGACGTTACAGACCCCACCTGACCTTCGTCATGCCACCGTCCCTCATTGGCTCTCAGACTATGCATAAGATCGACCAGCAGATGAATAAGGTCTGGCTATACGGCGCCCCTCAAATCGTTGACGGAACGGACTTCCATGAGAGGCTGCTCTCCCATCCACAGGAGGTCGCCCATCGGCATGAAGAAGGTCGCCATCTACGCCCGCGTCAGCACGGACTCCCAGACCGTTGAGAACCAGCTTCAGTCGCGATTGCAGCGAGCCGCCCCGAACAGATCGAACTGCCAACGTCCTCGCTCTCGATGACCATGCTATGCTGGATACATCGCATTGTCACTGAGGATATCGGCATCCCAGAAGCGGTGCGCGGTCGTTTCCGCGCTACCGAGGTATGGATCGGGCCCGCCGGTTCGACCCCCGACGACGCCTCCTTCATTCCGCCGCCGCCGGAAAAGATCGAGCCGCTGACGGCCGACCTTCTTGAATGGTGGCACCAGCGTCATGCCGAACTGGTGGGAGCGCAAAAGGCCGATATCGCGACGGGATTGTCGGAGTTTCACCATAAGTTCCTGCTGATCCACCCATTCCTTGACGGGAATGGCCGGGTGGGCAGATTGCTGCTCGATCAAGCTGCTCGGGAGCTTCTCAATCAAGGGATCGGAAGCGAGTTTACAGTCGACCCGGCGGAATATTATGCCGCGCTCAGGAGCGCGGATGGCGGCGATCTTGAGCCGCTTCGTCAAAGAATTCTGGCGTCACTGACGTAGATCGAGCGTATCAAGGAAAGCCGCAGAGCTTCCGCGAGAGTCATGTTCAATATCCCTGCCATCTGCTACCGAGAGGATAGAATCTTCGAACCTCAATTACCGGCGCGCGGGGTAACTTGCGCTCAGGCAGCAGCAGGAGGCGAAAACCAATGAGCTACTCGCCATCGCTGTTGCCCTTCGATTTGGATTTGGAAACGAAGCCGGTGCTGAAAAAACTGGCTACCGCTCGGAGCGCATTGGCCGAACTAAAGGGCGCCGCCGGGTTAGTTCCCAACGAAGGGATTTTGATCAACACGCTTTCGTTGCAGGAAGCGAAAGATAGCTCCGCGATAGAGAACATCGTCACCACCCATGACGATCTCTATCGAAGCGATGCGTTTGCCAATCAGTTTGCGAGCCTCGCGGCCAAGGAGGTCTACAACTACGCGCGCGCCCTTAGGGAGGGCTTCGCCAACGTTCGCGCGACCGGCCTGATCACCAACAACGACATCCTTTCGATGCAAGCCACGCTTGAAGAGAACCAAGCTGGCTTCCGAAAACTCCCCGGAACCGCGCTCAAGAATGACCAGTCGGGAGAGATCGTTTTCACTCCACCTCAAAGCCACGACGACATCGTGCGGCTAATGACCAATCTGGAACGGTTCATCAACGAGGACGGGCTGACGGACCTCGATCCGCTTACGAAGATGGCGTTGATCCACCACCAGTTTGAGACCATCCACCCATTCTATGATGGCAATGGCCGCACCGGCCGGATTCTCAATATACTGTATCTGGTGAAGGAGGGACTACTCGGCACACCTGTCCTCTATCTATCGCGCTATATAAATCAAAATAAAGCCGATTATTATCGCCTTTTACAGGCCGTTAGAACGCATGGCGCTTGGGAAGAATGGATCATATATATGCTGAATGGCGTTGAGCAGACCGCCATTCAGACCACTGCACTTGTTGACCGCATAAAAATACTGATGCAACAATATAAAAACAGAATGCGTGACGAGCTTCCACGCATATATAGCCAAGATTTGCTGAATAATATTTTCAGCCATCCCTACAGCAAGATAATTTTTGTAGAGCGAGACCTTAAAGTCAGCCGCATTACCGCGACGCGTTATCTGGACGAACTGACCCGTATTGGCCTGATGAAGAAGCTCAAGCTGGGACGGGAAAACTACTATATGAACAAGTCACTTGTGGACCTTCTTGCCAACGCCCACGGCACTTCGAGCGTAGCGACCGGAGCCAAAGCCGCCCCCTAATATATATAGAAATCGGCGATTTTCTATATGTTTTTTCGGAACATGCATAGGCAGAGGCGACTTTCTAAACACGGCACCACCGACGAGATTCGTTTCCGCCATTTCCTATACATGTTGCCGAAACGCGCATACGAAATGCCCCTTCTCTATACAATCCGAATTGCCGTCGCCCATTCCCGTGGGACGGACCTCGTCACTCATCGCGTCTTGCTCGAACTCCCCCCAACCTTGGCCACGAACCGAGCGAACCACGACGACAATGTGGCTGACCTATATCCAGTTGCTCCGAGACCGATCTCGCCGAACAGCTTCTTGTCGCGTTCGCGGGTTCGCTTGGCCACCAAAGCCATCAATCCGAGTTTGAGTAGCTCGGGATGAATCGGCACGAGCCGCTCGCTCGAAGCCGTCTTCAGCCGCTTGTCGGTTGTTTGGACCTCCGACGCTTCCCGCACAACGAAGCAGGTGATGCCGTCAACTGCCTTAATGTCGGATACATCGAGCTGGCACGGCTCATTTAGACGTAGACATCCGTAAAGCGAGATAAGCGGAATCCAAAACCGCCCGTTGCGGGGATGATTGAGACCCGGCTTAGCGTAGCCATGCCGGTCATCCTGACAGCCAGTGTAAAGCGGCGCCGCGAAGATGGCACGAAGCTGGGCTGTGGAGAATGGAAGCCGCTTGTCCCGACGCAGCGTCGGGTCAGGCACCTTCAAGCCCTGCGTAGGGTTCCGGTCGATCAGTTCCTCTTTGACCGCCCAGTTGAACACGCCGCAGAGCTTATTGAGGTAGGTGTTCAGATTGCTGGGGCTGATGAGATCGGTGCGGGCCGATGCCTTGTCCTTCGCCGCCACTTCGACAGGGCTGAGACCGGGAAAGAGCTTTGACGAGTTCCGTGGCAGCCAGCGAAGAACCTCGATCAAGTCGCGGCATTGAGCGCGAGTGATGGATCGAACCGGGGTGTCGCCACCGAGGATGCTGAGCGTTAGCCGTCGAGTAGTGTTGTATGCGAGCCGCGTTCTGGGCGACCAATCTCGCGTGGGGTCGCTCATGTATGCGTCGTAAAATTCCTTCAGCGTCGTCCCGGCCACGGCCCTAGTGTCAGCGGTTGGAGTGGCCGACAATAGGATCACGTTTTGACCCAACGTGCCCGCAGACTGGGAGGCACCTGCGAGGATCGATTGATCGACGGCGAGATGGTGCAGCAAACGAGCAGCCCCAAAATCAAGCTCGATAGCGGCAGCGGCCTGATGAGACCGTCTCAGCGCAACCGTTGCGGTGTCCGTCTCCAACGATCTCCAAATCTTGTTCTTTCCGACAGTCTGAATGAGCGATGTTGGCACCCGACGCCGGTGGTAGATGCGGCTACCACGACGGAACAATCGAGTGTTGATTTGTAGCAGCCCGCCGACCGCTTTCCCGAATGATTAGAGACGTTTAGCCCCAGATCGTGGTCAGGATTGTGTAGTAGGGTTGTGTAGCGATCGCCTGAAGACGGTTTTGCGGACGGCTTTTCCGCAGTGTTTTCAATGCTGGGAAGTTTATTGGCGCGCCCGGAACGATTCGAACGTCCGACCCTCAGATTCGTAGTCTGATGCTCTATCCAGCTGAGCTACGGGCGC
>CAIZEE010000489.1 GCA_903931835.1 uncultured Elstera sp. | reverse complement strand
GGCTAGTGACCGCTTTCATATTTATGGCCGGATCGATCGCAAGGGCGACAAGCGGAGAACGCAGTGACGAAACGGTGGACGCAGCGACCGGTCGGCTCGAACTGGGGCGAATTCGGCGCCGATGACCAGCTTGGCCGGCTGAACCTGATCACGCCCGAATGCCGCGTTGCCGCCGCCCGCGAGGTGCGAGAAGGGCTGGCGTTCTGTCTGTCGCTGCCGCTCGATTGCCCGCGCGACCAACTCAACCCGCGCCGCTTTGCGCCGCAACAGCATTTTTCGATGCGCGGCGACGATCCGGTGATGAATTACCCCTATGGCCGCGTCATTCCCGGCATGAGGGAGGTCGTCTGCGATGACCGGGCAACGCTCAGCCTGCAATATTCCACCCAGTGGGATGCCCTGTGCCACATGGGCTATGAGTTCGATGCCCGGGGCGATGGGCGCGAAGAGATCACCTATTACAACGGCTTTCGCGCGCATGACGACGTGCGAGGCCCGTTCGATTATCTCCACGATCGTGCGCCCGAAGCAGGCCCTTATGGCGCCCGCGCGCTGGGCATCGAACGCATGGCCGAGACGGGCCTGCAGGGACGCGGGGTGATGGTCGACCTGCACGCCAATGTCGGGCTGGAGCCGGTCGCGGTGGGTTACGACCTATTGATGCGGATTTTCGAGGCGGACAAGGTGGTGGTCGAACCCGGCGACGTGCTGTGCCTGCGCACCGGCTTCGACCGCGCCTTGTTGGCGCACTATGCTGATGGCGACGCGCCGTTCGATGCGCATCGCTGTTCGGGGCTTGACGGCTTCGACGAGGAATTGCAGCGCTGGATCGCCGACAGCGGGTTGGCAGCGCTGGTTTCAGACAATGAGGCGGTGGAGTTTTCGCCCGATTTTGTCCGCCAGGACGCGCATGGCATCCGCGTGCCGCTGCACCATCTGTGCCTGTTTAAGCTGGGCATCCCGCTGGGGGAATTGTTCCTGCTCAGCGATCTGGCCGACTGGCTGCGCGCTCATGGCCGCAACCGCTTTTTGTTTACCGCGCCGCCGTTGCGTTTGCCGGGTGCAGTGGGTTCGCCGGTCACCGGGGTGGGGACGGTCTAGCCACCTCAGCTAGTGGTGCGGCTGGCTCTGCAACTCGATCAATTGGCCATAGAGGAACGACCCGGAAACGATCACGTCCTGATAGACGAAGCCTTGCACCAGTCGCGCGCCAATAGCGCCGGATTCGCCCGGCTCGAATACCCGCACATGCAAGCGCTCCCCCAGTTCCGAGCCAAGCATCGCTTTCAGTCGCTCCGCAGCGTCGGCTACCGCATCGCCCGTGGCATAGCGCAAGGCAAAATGCGAGACGCCGAACGGCTTGGTGCGCGCGGTGTGACGATAGGTTTCCAGCGTCGCGGCAAATCCGGCGTCGTCTTGCGCCAACCGCACCAGCCGCGCTTCCAGCGCTTGTTGTTCGGGCCGCATCGGCGACATGAAGAATGCATTGTTGCGCGGGTCCGGGTCGCCCGGATTGGGGTGAGCTGCCAGAAAACTCTCGTCGCCGTCGCCCTTGAAGCCGGTGTCGGATATGACGCAGCCCAAAGCGGTGGCCATGCGGATGGCGATTTCGCGTTCGCCGGGGCGGTACAGCGTCTCGACATGGTTCAGCAGATTGCCCGAATAGTCCGCAATTCTGTTCATCGTGATTTCGCTTCCGGATAGGGGCCCAGCAACAGGAACATCGTCGCCGAGACCAAGCAGATCGGGATCGCCGCCCATAATGCCGGGATGTACGACCCCGTCGCATCGAAGGTGGCGTTGAGCAGGACCGGGCCGTTGCTGCCGGCCAGCCCGATGAAACCGCCGATCGTCCCGAACAGGAAGCCGAAATTCTGCAGCCGGAAATAGCGCGAGGTCAGGTAGGCCATGACATCGAGTTCGGAGCCGAGCGACAGGCCGAAAATCAGCACCGCCGCCACCGCTGCCGCGACAGACCCGGGATAATGGATCACGATCAGGATGCCGGCGATCGGCAGGGATACGCAGATCGCCGCGAGAAAGCGCCCGTTCATGCGGTCGAGCAGCGAGCCGATCGCCAGCCGCCCCGCGATCGACGACAGCCCCAGCAGCGCGGCGATGCTGGCCGCTTCCTTGCGTGACAGGCCGTTGGACGAGAGGATCGGTACCAGGCTGACCGCCAGCGTGACAATCACTCCGGCGATACACACGCCCGCCACCAGCAATTGCCAGTACTGGCG
>CAIZEE010000488.1 GCA_903931835.1 uncultured Elstera sp. | reverse complement strand
GCACTCTCTATGTCTACCTATACCCTGCCAATACGCATATAGGGATATATGAGAGCAACTTCCGTGCCAACCTCTGGCCGAAGCCCGCTATCCCCGCAACTCACTGACGACCCTCATCATTCCTCCCAAAGCAAACGGCGCGCCACGGCGTTAAGCTTATCTCGCCCTGCTGACGTATCAAGTTTTTGAGCTTTTCCTCTGTGCTGAGATTTGATTTACTTCGGGTTGCCCGGCAAGGGCATCCTAACATCGAAGGATCGAAAATATGCACCTGCTTAAACAGCGGGAGGCAGCAGCGTTCCCGCGCGTTTCCGAATGAACACTTGAAGGTTTCCCTCTAACCGAGGATGCCCCGTTCTACATCGAGGCCGACCGACGCGTCGCGTACCGCCGTGAAGACCTTGATCGTTGTGTGGCGGCGCGCGTCCGTATCGGAAGCACACAAATGATCCTCTCCAGTCACGCGAGTGTTCGCGCTCAACAACGAGGTATCTCGTCTGCTCAACTCTTTGCAGTCGCCACTCATTGCGACAAGGAAATCCATCGAGGCGGCGAATGTTATGCTGTTTGGATATCGAAAGATAGGTTTCGGAGCATGGGTCCAATAACACCAGAGGGCGTTCCCACTGACGGGCTCAAGGGCCTTACGGTACTTCTCGGTGAAGACGATGTTGTGGTCACAACATTTCGGAACCCACGTGACAAGGTCTATCGCCGCCGCACGCGGAGGGCCTCGCGATGATCACGGCACGTCCGTCATTGGGGTCCGATCTCGCGCGCCTACAAAATGTCTTTAAGACACTGGCATCGCTCGACCATCCACGCCGGGGACAGGCATTCAAGGTTCGTGACGAAATCTCCCTGAGCTGGCGTCGCTCAGCGGAGAAAGATGAGTGGTTCCCCTGGCCAAGCACTGCCGTTCCCCGGGGACCTACCATCGGAAAGCTAAGCGTATCCGATTGGAGACCAATGGGAATGCTAAAACTGCTCGGGTACCATGTCGGCGAAACTCAACCGCTTCATCCTTCGAGTCGAGAATCTATTCTCGAATACGCCTTTGAACACCACCTACCGCCCGTCGGAGATGCCATATATTTCCATGAATGGGGTGAGCCGCGGAGCTCGCGCCGACTGCGGAAGCTAGCGAACACCCTCGCTTCGCTGACGAGGAACGCAAAGAAGCGGGACCCGTGGAGCCTTTCTAGAGCGATCCGTGAGTGGGAACAGGACTTGATGTTCTTACACGAGCGCTACTATATCCATGTGTTTCATTTCGGATGGCCCGAAACAGAGCCATTCGACACTTAGTTCGGGATCCGCTGATGGCGGCCTTCGCGATTCGGGGCGCTTGCGAGACGGCCGCGTGACCTGACGCCTCCACGGCCGCCAAGCGCCGCGCTCGGAGTTGCCGATCTCCGAACGCCGCTAGAACGGGATTACGGTGACAGTGCTGGACTGCACCCCTTAGCTGAGACACGGCTAAATTGGTGACATGGCCTCGTTGTGTCTGGTCTGGTTGTCCTTGTCCTGGTTGAGTTCGGCTTCGAACTCCGCCGGGGGCTTGTAGCCGAGCGCCGAGTGCAGGCGCGTGGCGTTGTACACGGTTTCGATGAAGGCGCCGATCTGGCGCCGGGCGTCGTCGATGTCGGCGTAGGCTCTGGCGTAGACCTCCTCCTGCTTGAGCGTCTTCATGAAGCTTTCGGCCTTGGCGTTGTCGTAGGGGTTGGCCGGCCGGCTCATGGAGACGG
>CAIZEE010000487.1 GCA_903931835.1 uncultured Elstera sp. | reverse complement strand
GTGCCGAGCTGGACGCCGCCACCGCATCCGCCGCGCGCGACCCTGCAAGGCCGCTATTGCCGGCTGGAGCCGATCGATCCGGACCGTCATGCGGCGGATTTGTTTGCGGCGGGCGGACTGGATCGCGACGGACGCAACTGGACCTATCTGTCCGACGGACCGTTCGAAACGTTCGCCGAATACAGCGCCTGGATGGACCGGACATGCCTCGGCCGGGACCCGCAATTCTATGCGATCGTCGATCAGGCATCGGGCAAGGCGGTCGGTCTCGGCGGCTATCTCAGGATCACGCCGGCGCATGGCGTGATCGAGATCGGTCATCTGAATTTCTCGCCCCTTCTGCAGGGAACGCGCCTCGCGACGGAGGCGATCTATCTGTGGATCGCTCACGCCTTTGAGCTTGGCTATCGCCGCGTGGAGTGGAAATGCGACAGCCTTAACGCACCCTCACGCAAGGCGGCCTTGCGCTTTGGCTTTCACTTCGAGGGTATTTTCGAACAGGCCGTGATCTATAAGGGCCGCAGTCGCGATACCGCCTGGTACGCCATCACCGATCAGCGTTGGCCGGCTCTGCGCGACGCTTTCCAGCAATGGCTGGCGCCGGAGAATTTCGACGCGAACGGCCAGCAGCACCGGCGGCTGTCGGAATTGACAGCGGCCGTCACGGCGTCAGATGCAGGGCATCGTTAAGCGCAGCAAGGCAGTCGCGGTCTGACACGGTCTGGCCTGGCTCCGGGCGCAGCACCGCCTCGGCCACTTTGGTCTGGCCGCCGTCAGGATGCATCCTGAGTTCCAGCAAACAGACACCTGCCCGGTATTGCCAGAGCTGATCCGGCTTGTCGAAGCGCTTCAAATTGGGCTGGCCGAGGCGCGTGGTGACGAGGCTCGGCGTCAGGCCGACCAATTCATCCGTCGCGGTCAAGGGTCGGTGGCGGCTACGTGTGGTCGCGACCTTGGGCGGCGGGGGCACCGGAATTGGTGGCGCTGCCTCCGGCATGGGCGGCGGCGGTGCGACCGGCACCGGGGGCGGGGGCTCGGCCGGCTTGGGTGCTGGTTGTGGCGTCGAGCCTGGAAACAGTGGCGGCAGGCCTAGCCTCTCGCAGCCGCCAACTGACAAGGAGGCGAGGATTGCAAGGATAATACGGGCTTGTTTGCCGTTGAGTCGTAACCCGTGCATTACCATTCCATCTCTCGATTCATCCCTAAACATCCTGCGTCGGAACGGCCCATTGCGCTCGAGACCGTCCTGACTATACTGCGCTGCAAAATTCGGCCGGGCCTATGGGCGCCGGCCGAAATGGTTTGACACTCAATCTCCGGGGTTTCCATGCCGGCACCATCACTCGATGTCATCGGCATCGGTAATGCCATCGTTGACGTCATCGTGCGTACCGAGGACGCGTTTATCGCCTCCCAGGGCATCGCCAAGGGCAGTATGACCCTGGTCGATCAGGCGCGCGGCGAAAAGATCTATGACTCGCTTGGCGTCGGCGTCGAGATATCCGGCGGGTCTGCGGCCAATACCATGGCCGGGATTGCGTCCTTCGGTGGCAAGGGCGGCTATATCGGCCGGGTGCGCGACGATCAGTTGGGCGAGGTGTTTCGCCACGATATCCGCGCCGCCGGCGTGGTGTTCGAGGCGAAGCCGGCGACCACCGGCGCCAGCACGGCGCGCAGCCTGATCATGGTCAGCCCCGATGCACAGCGCACCATGGCGACGTTTTTGGGCGCCTGTGCCGAATTCGGCCCGGAAGATCTCGATCACGCCCTCATCTCATCTGCCAAGATTGCCTATCTCGAAGGCTATCTATTCGACCGGCCGAGCGCCAAGCAAGCTTTTGTCGAAGCTGCCAAGACGGCGCATGACGCCGGCGCCAAGGTCTCACTGTCGCTGTCCGACTCGTTCTGTGTCGAGCGTCACAAGGCCGAATTCCGCGCGCTGATTGCCGATCACATCGATATTCTGTTCGCCAATGAGGCGGAATTTCTGGCGCTCTGCGGTGCGCAGAACTTCCATGAGGCAGTCGCCACCGTCTACGGCACCTGTGACATTGCCGCCGTCACGCGCGGTGCCAAGGGTTCCGTCGTCATAGCTGAAGGCAAGATCATCGAAATCCCCGCCGAGCCGGTCGATCAGCTGGTCGACACGACCGGTGCGGGCGATCTTTACGCCGCCGGTTTTCTCTACGG
>CAIZEE010000486.1 GCA_903931835.1 uncultured Elstera sp. | reverse complement strand
GTAAGTAAGCTGGGCGTACTTGTCCCATTCGCTGGTAAAAACGCAACGTCCGCCCAACGGCTCGAACCCTTTGCGCAGTCCGCCAATGCCGGCAAACAGGTCGACAAAGCGAAAGCCCTCGCTGGCTCTTTCAACCGGGCCTGTTCCACGCTCCTTCGCCATCGTGCCAAGCAGCCGCAGCGCTGCGCGCCTGGGGGGAACAATGCCACGTTCCCAGCGATAGACCGTGCTCCGCGAAAACCCGGCGCTGTCTGCGAAATCCTCGATGCTGATCCCTACACTGGTCCGGAGACGGGAAAATTCGGAATCAGACTGCACCGGTCACCTCTGGGTCAATTTGTGTCACAGTGGCATCAGGATTCCCTATCATCAAGAACAAAAAGAGAAAATATCCACAGCGCTTCCCCTTGCGTAGTCCATTGGACTACGATATAAGAGTCGCGCCACAGGGCATTGCCCGCCTTTCAGGGGAAAAAACATGGCTGACTGGATCGCAGAGAGCGTCACAAAGTATACAGGCGTTACCGATGCTGCCGACATTGCCCACATTATCGACATCATGGCCGACCAGTGCCGCACCTTCGGCGGCTTGTCGCCGGAACGGTTTCACCAGCTTGCAAATGAAGCGCGGGAGCTGGTTTTTCATCTGAAAACGCCCGCTGGCAAAGCCGCATGGGCCGCTTATAAGGCCGAATATGGCATTGACGACCGGTCGGAACTGGATCGCTATGCGCCCAGCACAGGGTGATATTTTGAACAAACGGCGCGCGCCATGACCCCCGAAGAATTTCGCGCGATCCGCACAAAGGCCGGGCTGTCGCTAGATGGGCTGGCCCGCGTGCTTCGGATTGCCGACAAGGCGAGCGTGCATCGATGGGAAAAAGGCCAGCGAGCGATAAGCGGGCCGGTTGCGATCCTTATGGAGCAGATCGCGGCGGGAGAATTGCCAGCGCGCTATCTGGACTGGCCTGATGGGCAGTGATTTTTGCCATTACAAATTTTGGAGCCTGACATGAGAGTTGTCATATACGCTCAGGACCTGAGTGGCCGGAATGATGATGGATATTATACCAAGCCGGATTTGTCCTCGGCGCTGGACATCTTTTTCGACCCCGAAAAAGTCGATATATTTCTTGATGATGAAGGGGATAATCCTCTGCCGAGAGAGGAGGCAGAGGAAATCTTCCGTCAGGATAAAAGGGTGACCTTTTATAATTCGGAAGGTGAGAGGGTCGTTATATCATATGATCCAAGTGCTTAGCTTGTAATTGCTACTGCGGCTTGCCGCAAACCAGGGGCGGTGTGGGCGGGCCAAACAGATCGGCCGCCCCGAAGGGCGGCCTCACCTGCTCATGCGGCCAATATCCGGCTATCGGATGCCGTCTGGAACTGGTGCAAGTAGGCAACCGCGCGCTCGGCATGGGCGGCGGCCTGCACGATCGCCCGCTTGTCGTTCTGCAAAACCGCAATCCAACTGCCGATATAGCTCGCGTGGTCGGGGCGGGGTTCCAGGGCAAGGCCAAGATCGGCGGCCAGAAATGCCGCGCCCAGCTCGGCAACAAGTTCCTCCCGCGCATAGCCTTCATCGCCCCATGTCTTACGGCCAAACGAACGATCAAGGCGGGACTGATGGCGAGTCCAGTGCACAGTTTCATGGCCCCGCGTGGTGTAATATCCGTGGGCATCGGTGAACGCCTCGAACGGCGGAAGCTGGATGCGATCATCGCCGATCATATAAAAGGCACGGTCGCCACCATGCCGCACGGTGGCCGGAATGGCGGCAAAGTAGGCCTCGGCTGCATCGATGCGGGCAATGGGGCTGGTCGCCTCTGGCTGCTCTGGCTCGATCATGAACCGCTCGGGCAAACCTTCGATCTGGGTGACATTGAACACGGTATAGGTTTTCAGGAAGCGGAAGCCCTCTTCCCTTTCTTCGCCAGTTTCCGCGTCGGTCCCGGTCTTGCTACTCTGGCCATAATAGACGATCGGCGCACCATGCTCGCCTTTGCGCACCTGTGCGCCAAGCGCCTGCGCCTGTTTGTAGGTCATCCATGTGGGGTTCGTGTAGCCATTGGCCACGGCTTCCATCCATAGCAACAGCACATTGATCCCCCGGTAGACTTCCCCCGTGGCGCGCAGCGGGCGGGTGACGCGGCCGGCGAGGGCATCGGCTGCCCATGGTTTCATCCACGGGCGCACGCCCTGCTCCAGCTCGGCAAGAATGCGGTCGGTGATACGGGTGTGGGGGTCGGTCTGAACGGTGGGCTTTGCCATGTTTTCCTCCTTCTGATCCGCGCAGCGGGTCATGCCGCGCATGACCCCTGCCGACCCGGCGAGGGGCGGAGAGGGAGGGGGGCAAGGGCCGGCGCCGAGGGTGGTGCGGGCGCAGCCGCAGGCGAGCCACGGCCTCAAGGCGGTCCCTTGCTGGGGAGGGAGAGGCAGCGTCTCGCCCTTCCCGCTGAGCGAATTGAACACGCCTCCGGCGGCAATCCCCCGGCCAGGGATCGTCACCCGCATGGGCAGAAACCGCACCAGCGGGTTCGGGGGCGCCAAGCCCTAGAGCCCACCCCGCAGGGGGCCGCAGGCACGGAACATTCTTGGATGAATTATTGGCGAGCTTCCGCGCTGCTACGCACGCGCACTGCTGCGGATGATGTCGCGGAAATGCCATCCATCCCACAGCCCACCCTTATATTGATCTGCAGTTCGCGATGGTCAGTGAAGCTGCTGAGTAAATGAATAGATAGGCCACGTATAAGCTCGGCTCAGCAGGTTCGCGGCAAGATAGCGGAGTTGGGGGAAAGTCGTAGCGTCCCGCTCAAACCCGCTTGCGCCGCCCACTGGTGATCTCGACCCGCTCGGGCGATCCGTAGCGTGTAAACACCATGTTGATCGCCTCGGCCAAAAGCTCCTGGACATCCATGTCATTAGTTGCAGCGAGGATGCGGAATGCTTTCACCGCGTCGGCAGGAAAATGGCCTGAAAGCTGACGGGTGTCGGAGCGGGTGGCAGCGGTGCGGTAGCTCTTGGCCGCATCCTCAACCTCGGGCGCAGCAGCCTCGGCGCGAATCGGCTGTGCAGCGGCCAAGGCTTTGAGAGATGGCTTTGCGCTCATGTTTGCGACTTCTCCGGTTTGCGCGTTGTGGACAATTCTAGTTGTTCTACTGTCCACTTGTAAAGGGTAGCAACCTCCTCGGCGGCTTTGCTCGTCGGCGATAATTCCTGCGCGCTTTGCGCTGCCATGCTGGCATTGCGAAAATCGACCCGGTCATGCAGCACACAGGGCGCGATGTCGCAATCCTGTTCGGCCAAAGCCTCGCGCGCGTCAGCCTCGGCCCGCATGGCGCCGGGGCGCAGTGCATTGAGAATCACATTAGGACGCCTGCCCGCAAGGCGACACAAATCGAGCGTGCGCGCCAACGCGAGGAAATCAAATCCGCTGGCCCGGCACGGGACCAGCACAAGGTCGGCGGCCTGGGCGGCGGTATAGCCCGCGTTATTGCTGTCCCGGCCTGTGTCGAGAATGACAAGATCGGCGCCGGCTGATTCCAGGCGTTCTAGCCATCCGGTCAAGGCGACTGGGGCAATCGCCTCGGCCTCGGGTGGATCGCTGCGACGGCTTGCCCATTGGTAGGCGCTGCCCTGCGGGTCGAGGTCAAGGACCATCACCCGCAAACCCGCAAGGTGGGCTGCCGTCGCTAGATGAATGGTCAACGTGGTTTTACCCGCGCCGCCCTTCTCGCTGAGAACAGCGACAACTTTCATTGTGGACAACTCACTTTCTCAACCCGTGGACACCACGGGTAACGCAACCAGACCGTGCGCATCAATCTAAAGCCCGGTCATCGCCCATTGCTTTTGGCTGCGTCGCGAGTGACCGCTAGATCGTTCTCGGCGCTCTCGCGCTCGTGGATTCTTTCAAGCATCTCCATGTCGGCTTTGCTGCGCTCATTTGCCGACGATTGCGCATTCGAAACAGGTGTGGCTTTCCGTAGCTCGGAATAATCAGCCCCGCCAGCACGTCCACGAATAACGAACTCCGGCGGAGCGTCATTCTCAGGCACGCCCTTGTGCTCGTTTGCCTCGCCGGAGCTTGATGCGACGGGATTGCTTTTCGGAAGTGCGGAATAGTCGTGGCCCGGCCGTCCACGAATAACGGCCATGGCTTCCTCAGTGGTTTGAATCGCAGCTTGCTGGACTTCCACATTGCCAGACGTGGCCGCAGACTTCTTCATACCCTCATCCCTTGGTCGATGGTCCGGACGGACCTGGCTGATCTCGTATATCACATTCCCCTGAGGGCCAGGTCCCATCGCCAAGGCGCGCGTCATGTTGGTTTCGGGCCGCGTGGGGTTCTTTTCCCCACGTTCCTCCTCCAAAGCCCGACCCAGGCTCTCCATGTGGGCGCGATTCCGTTCGGCAGCGGTCATTTGCGCAGAACCAGACATGACAAAACACCTTTTGTCGAATTGCCAACAATGCGACGATAGCTCCGAACGGGCTTGGTTGCCAGCGATAAGAAATCACCCGGATTGTGGTTTTGGTATTTACGTTTTTTGTGGCGTTGTCTACAATATCCGAAGTAGCCAAGGAGGGGGAGCCCGTGACCTCACCAGACATGGAAACCCCAGAGTCCCGTCGCAAAGCGCTCCTCATCGCTGGCGCCTCCGGGCTGCTACTCTTGGCGCTCACGGCTATGGGCATCCCGCAATGGGCCTATTGGGAAATACAAGGCAGCAGGGCGGCGGCCGAGGCTCAAGCCCAAGATGCCGGTCTTTCTGTCGATTCTGTCGAAGAAAGAAGTCCTCTAAGCCCTCAAGAACAGAGCGACCGTGTAGCAAAACTCAAGTCCGGCCAAGCCGTTGCGCCCAATGAGACGCCCTGTGATCCGAATCTTACACCCTATGCTATGGGTACAAACTGGCCATTAGGCCCCCCTTCCAAATGGGCCGGAAAACCGCCTTGCGTGGCGACGTCAAGAACGATGAGTCTTCGCCCAGCGCCTGGCGATGTTGCCGCAGGATGGGGACGGAAAAACGACGAATAATACCTCAACATGCAGACATTGTCGCGTTGTAGACAATTCAATTTGTCATCAGGATCAAAGCGTGATGCCACCAGATGCCCGTGACCCGCGCCGCAAACTCGCGCTTATCGCCGCTGCAACGGCGCTGGTCCTGATCGCTCTGACCGCACTCGGTATCCCCCAGTGGGCCTATTATGAAATCCGATCGGCGAAGAACGCGGCGCAAGCCAGAACGCTGACCGATGAGTCATTCACGGCCACATCTCTGCCTCCTGCGGATCAGGCGCGACGACGGGATGCGCTTCTGAAAGGCAATCCGGCACGCGGAATATTGCCAGCTAAGGCACCCGATGGCGGACCGTGCAATCCTGATTTAACGCCCCTACCAATGAGCGAAGCGAACGCTCCAATGTTCGCAGGAATGGGGGGGCCGCCAAGTGAGCAACAATGCGTGGCGAACTCAGCGAACGTAAGTCTGTTGCCCGCGCCGCCGAAAGGGAGCGCGCCACGATGATCTCTCCGGACAAACAACCTTCGCGCCATCAGGCCATATTGATTGCTGCTGCAGCGGCACTGGCCCTCATTGCATTGATCGTGCTGGGTATTCCGCAATGGGCCTACGAGGAGTTTGTCGTCCTGGAAAATGACGCAGATGTACAGAGCAGTCCATTTGATGGGGCAAGCCGAAATTATTACCCCCTGAAAGGCGATCCCGCGCATGGCATCCCGCCCGCGCGTGGGCCCAATGGTGAAAAGTGCAATCCCGACTTACCGCCTTTAGCACCCGGCGCACCTGATTCCCTCGTTCAGGCGGCAGCACAAGGGCAGCCGACCAGTCAAATCCCATGCGTTCCCATCATACGAAACACCCAGCCATGACCACGCCCACCGCGCACAGCCCCCGCCGCAAGGCCATACTGATCGCTGCTGCAACGACGCTGGTCCTGAT
This sequence comes from uncultured Elstera sp., assembly GCA_903931835.1. Lineage (GTDB taxonomy): Bacteria > Pseudomonadota > Alphaproteobacteria > Elsterales > Elsteraceae > CAIZEE01. The sequence continues at coordinate 1,085 of CAIZEE010000486.1, read as the reverse complement.
CGCCCTGACCGCCCTCGGTATCCCGCAATGGGCCTATGAGGAGTTCGTCGTACTCAAAAATGATGCGAACGTGGAGAGCAGGCCGATTGGACCGGTGCGAGATTCCTGGTCCCTGAAAGGCGACCCCGCGCATGGCATCCGTGCGGCGCGCGGGCCCAATGGCGAACCATGCAATCCTGACTTGACGCCATTGCCGCCGGGTACATCTGATCCGTTTGTCAGGGAAAGTCTCAAGGGTCTTCCTGCGTCTCAAATCCCATGCATTCCCATCATACGAAACCCCTCGCAATGAGCGGCGATGTCTGGAAAACTGATAACGGCGTCTATTTCGGCCAGCGGGTCGCGCCGCCTCGCGATCCCGACAGGCCGCTTGAAGGGGATTGGGTGGCAAGCCCTGAGGCGCACCGCTACACGGGCGACCGTCACCTCGTGACAATTGGGCCAAATGGCTCGGGCAAGACGCGCCGGCTGTTAGTGCCAAACCTCATTGACCTCCTGGGCTGGTCAATTCTCGTGGTCGATCCCAAGGGCGAGCTGGCCACGTGGACGGCAGCTCATCGCAAGGCGGCGGGAAACGAGATTGTCACCCTCGATCCTTTCGGAGTGCTGCCGAACCAGTATCCCGGCATTGTGGAGCGCCAGCCCTACCTGAAAAGCGCCGGCCTTAATCCGCTCGCGGCGCTCAACCCGGACAGCGACGATTTTCCGGACGACGCGAAAGCCATTGCCGAAGCCCTGATCAAGATTGACGGAACAAACGAGGCCTATTGGGCGCAATCAGCCCGTGCCCTCGTGGCGGGCCTCGTCATGGCAGCCCGCCTTGAATATGGCCCGGAAGCGAATCTTGCCATGATCCGCGACTGGCTCGGTCAAGACGCCGATATCCTTGGAATGCTTCTGAAACAGCGCAAACCGGAACACCCTGACGGCATGATTGATAAATGGGGCCGCCAATTCCCGGCCCTGCGGGCAAAACTCAGCCGATTCGCGAGAATCAGCCCAGAAAACCGCGAAATGGTAAGCATCCTCTCAACCGCGCAAACCCATACCGACTGGCTGGACAGCCCGGCGATCCAGCGGGATTT